>NZ_KV815483.1:0-260 GCF_001814225.1 Neisseria sp. HMSC070F02
ATGAACATCATCGACACCGCCCTCCCCGACGTAAAAATTTTAAAACCGCAAGTCTTCACAGACGGGCGCGGCTTTTTTATGGAAACCTTCCGCGACGGGTGGTTCAAAGAAAATATTGCCGACCGAACCTTCGTGCAGGAAAACCACTCCAAATCCGGCAAAGGCGTATTGCGCGGCCTGCACTATCAAACTGAAAACACACAAGGCAAACTCGTACGCGTGGTTGTCGGCGAAGTATTCGACGTGGCCGTCGATATGCG
>NZ_KV815484.1:0-32731 GCF_001814225.1 Neisseria sp. HMSC070F02
TAGGTTCGTAGGAATGACGTGGTGCAGGTTTCCGCATGGATGGATTCGTCGGTCCCGCGAAAGCGGGAATCCGGAACCAGAAACCACAAAAATTTATCGGGAAAACCGAAACTCAAAAACAACGGAAACCGAACGGACAGGATTCCCGCCTGCGCGGGAATGACGGCTCATACATCACCCAAAAAATTGAAACCAAACAGATGGGATTCCCTCTTGCGTGAGGCTGACAGATGCCGTCTGAAAGACTTTCAGACGGCATAGCTTTTTCTCTTTGAATTTATAGTGGATTAACAAAAATCAGGACAGGCGACGAAGCCGCAGACAGTACAAATAGTACGGAACCGATTCACTTGGTGCTTAGCACCTTTAGAGAATCGTTCTCTTCGAGCTAGGGCGAGGCAACGCCGTACTGGTTTTTGTTAATCCACGATAAATTTACCACAAAAAAGCTGCCTCAAATGAATACCCGGGCAGCTTTTTGTTGATATGACTCCAATCAGCGGTGTTGCGGATTGTAACGTTTTTCCAAACGCAGGAATATCCAGCCTAAGAAAGTCGTCATCAACAGATAAATCAGGGCGACGGTGTAAAGCGGTTCTTCATAAACCGAATACCGGCCCGTAATCGTATTCTGAACATACGCCAACTCCGCCACAGCAATGACCGACAGCAGCGAGCTGTCTTTCAAGAGCGTGATGAACTCGCTCGCCAAAGGCGGCAGCATGCGGCGCAATGCCTGCGGCAGAATCACATAGCGCATCGCCTGCGGATAGGTCAGCCCCAAAGAACGCGCCGCCTCCATCTGTCCTTTGTCTATAGACTGGATGCCCGCGCGGAAAATCTCACAGATATACGCCCCCGAGTTGGCGATCAGTGCCAAAGAACCGGCAATCAGCGGCCCGTATCCGCGACGCAGCGCGATTGCCGCCTCGCCGCTGACCAAAATGCCGTCTGAAGGATGGACGAAAAACGGAAACCACACATACGCCCAAATCACAATCTGCACAAACAGCGGCGTACCCCGGAACAGCGTAACATACAGCAGCGAAACCTTACGCAACGCCCACGCCAGCACGCGCATCGGCGCACCGGCTTTTTCCAAGTGAATCAGGCGCGCCAACGCCAACAACAGACCCAATACCGAACCGCCCGCCGTCGCCACGACCGTCAGCCCCAAGGTCGTCAGTGCGCCGTAAAGGAACATCCAGCGGTATTCGTAAATAATGTCAAAACGAAAATCCATATACCGTCCGTATCAAAAACCGGCGGAACTGCCGCCGTTGCAAAATAATCCGCCATTTTACCGTAAAAACCGCCGCCTGAACTTTTTTATCGCGGCAGACGGCGGTTGCGCGTCTCCGCAAAAATGCAGGGCGCGCGGTTTTCAGACGGCATTTGCCGTTCAAAGCCGTGCGGTGTCTTTACCAAATGCCCAACCATTCGCCCACGGCATCCATCCAATCCTTATTGCCCCCGCCGCTCCTGCCTGCCCGGCGGTACGCCCACGGCGCTTGCGGATTTTTAGCTTTCCACAATCCTTTGCGTTCCCTTTCCGCCTGAATTTGAGCGTCGGCATAATCGGCAAAATCCGCCTTATCCTGCTGTTCTTTAGCATAACTTTTATAATGCCACGCCGCCCCGTCCTGCACCTGCATCAGGTTCAAATCGGTTTTGCCGACAGAAACCTGCGCCACTTCGCGCTGGTAGCGGTCGGTGTCGAACACGCGGACGCTGACTTTCCTGCCTTCCGCCGCCGCGCGCAGGTTGTCGCGCGAACGCGTGCCGTAAGCCTGTTTCATCTCCGGCGCGTCGATATACGCCATCCGGATTTTGTGTTTCGCGCCGTCGCCGTCGATAACGTGAAGGGTGTCGCCGTCATAGACTTTGGACACCGTGCCTGTGTAGCGGTGGCCGGATTTCGCCGATGCTCGGCGGCGGGCGGGCGCGTCGGAACCCGCGTCCCCTGCCGCGCCGAGTACGTCGAGTACGGCAACCGCCGTCCGCACCGCCTCGCTGCCGTACCCCGTATAACCCAACGCACCCAAAAGCGACAAGGCGACGGGAAGCCATTTCATGATTTTTTTAATCTGCATATTTTTCAAATGCCGATGCCGTCTGAACATCTCTGAACCGGATTTCAGACGGCATCTTAACGTCAGGATTACCCTTGGCAGGGATAGATGACTTTCGCACCCTCTTCCGTCCCCAAAATCAACACATCGGCGGCATCGCGGGCGAATATGCCGTTTTCGAGCACGCCGGTGATTTTGTTGATTTCGTCTTCCATCGTCAGCGGCTGATCGATATTCAAGCCGTGGACATCGACGATTTGGTTGCCGTAAAACGTGGTGTAGCCGATACGCAGTTCGGGCTGTCCGCCCATAGCGAGCAGTTTGCGCGAAACAAGGGAACGCGCGCTTTCGACGACTTCCACGGGCAGAGGGAATTTGCCCAAACGTGAAACATATTTGCTTTCATCCGCAATGCAGATGAATTTTTCTGATGCGCTGGCGACGATTTTTTCGTTGAGGTGCGCGCCGCCGCCGCCCTTAATCATTTGCAGGGCGTGGTTCACTTCATCCGCACCGTCGATATAGACCGCCAAACCCGATACTTCGTTCAGGGAAACGACGGGAATGTCGTACTGGGCAAGCAGTTCGCTGGATTTTTTGGAGGTTGAAACAGCGCCTTTGATTTTTTTGCCGCTCTTACCCAAGGCTTCGATGAAAAAGTTGATGGTCGAGCCGGTACCGATGCCGATGTATTCGTTTTCGGGTACGAATTCGACTGCTTTTTCGGCGGCGATGCGCTTGAGTTCGTCTTGTGTCGTCATATTTTTGTCCTTTGGGAAACCGTATCAACAAACAGCCGCCATCTTAACATTTTTTTGCACGTCCCGCCCGCCGCGTTCAAATCCGTACCAGCAATACCGCCGCCTGCGCCTCTATGCCTTCCATGCGCCCGAGATAACCGAGTTTTTCGTTGGTTTTGCCTTTGATGTTGACGCACGAAATGTCTATGCCCAAATCGGCGGCGATGTTGGCACGCATTTGCGGAATATGCGGCGCGAGTTTGGGTTTCTGTGCAATCACGGTCGTATCGACATTGACCGCCTGCCAACCCTGCGCCTGAACGCTTTGATACGCCGCACGCAAAAGGACGCGGCTGTCCGCATCTTTGAACTCTGCGGCGGTGTCGGGGAAATGGCTGCCGATATCGCCCAAACCTGCCGCACCGAGCAGCGCGTCGGTAACGGCGTGCAGCAGCGCATCGGCATCGGAGTGTCCGAGCAGCCCTTTTTCAAATGGGATTTCAACTCCGCCAAGTATCAGCTTTCTGCCTTCGGTCAGTTGGTGGACATCGTAGCCCTGTCCGATACGGATGTTCGTCATCGTTTGTGTTCCTGATGTTTTGAATTGAAGTTCAGACGGCATCGAGCAGCAGCCTGACGATGTATGCGTCCTGCGGCTGCGTCAGTTTCAAATTGCGCGCGTCGCCCTGCACCAGCAAAGGGTGGATGCCCAATTTTTCGACGGCGGACGCTTCATCGGTAATGCCGTCCAAGTTTTCCGCAGCCAATGCGCGGTGCAGCAGCCCGGCGCGGAAAAGCTGCGGCGTTTGTGCCTGCCAAAGGCTCGTCCGCTCGACGGTTGCACTAATGTTCCCACCGTCCGCGCGCTTGAGCGTATCGGCAACGGGAATTGCCAAAATCCCACCTTCGGCAGCGTTGCCCGCCTGTTCTATCAACCGCGTCAAAGCTTCAGACGGCAGGCAGCAACGCGCGGCATCGTGTACCAGAATATTGTCGGTTTCCGCCGCCAAACCGGTTTCCAACAATTTTGCCACACCGTTTCGGACGGTTTCGGCGCGGGTCTGTCCGCCGTTTTTCCACACCCGAACCTGTGGAAATGCCGTCTGAACCTTATCGGCAAACGTGTCTTCGGGCGAGACGACAACGACGGTCAAATCGACGCCCTCATGCCGTTCAAAAATCCCAAGCGTATGTTCTAAAACGGTTTTGCTTCCGATTTCGACATATTGCTTGGGTTTGTCCGCACCGAAACGCGCCCCGATGCCGGCGGCGGGAATCAGCGCGATATTTTTGCGCTTCATGCGTCCGTCCCGCCGTTTTCAGACGGCACGGCTTCCTTGCGCCAGATACAGGCTTCGCCCAAGCCGTCCAAATATTGCCCGTGTTCCGCCAACTCGTTTTCGTCCGCCCTGATGACTTTCAGTTTGCCGCTGCGTTTGGTTTCGGTATGCACCACGGGTTTGGTTTCCATTTTTTCCTCTGCGGCCGCACCCATCAGGTCGAACTGCCGCCGCGTCATAGCAAGATAGACTTCGCCCAAAAGTTCGCAGTCGATCAATGCGCCGTGCAGGACGCGCTTGCTGCGGTCGACGGAAAAACGGTTGCACAAGGCATCCAGGCTGGCTTTCTGCCCGGGGAACATTTCGCGCGCCATCGCCAGGGTATCGGTAACGGTACAGCCGAGTTCCTCAACGGTCGGCAACCCCATCCGGCGGAACTCCATATTGAGGAAGCCCACGTCGAATTTGGCATTATGGATAATCAGTTCCGCACCGCGCAGAAAATCGGCAATCTGCCTGCCGACCTCTGCAAACGGCGGCGCGTTTTTCCCTTCCAAAACCTCTATCGTCAGACCGTGCACCCTCGCCGCCTCTTCGGGCATATCGCGCTCGGGGTGGACATAGAGGTGCAGGTTTTTGTCGGTCATTTGGCGGTTGACCATTTCTAAACCGGCAAACTCGACCAAGCGGTCGCCGCCGTCGGCATACAGACCGGTGGTTTCGGTATCGAGGATGATTTGGCGTGTCGTCATATCGGTGTCTTTCTTCTATCTTCGTAAATTGCTTATTTTTTAAGCAATGTATTTTTCTGTTTTCATTTCAATGCACAAACCCACTTATTCACAGTGTGTTCACAACATTGGGCAGGCGGATTGTGTATTTTGGGGACAATTTTTTCAGACGGCATTCAAGGTTTTTTCCTGATTGCCGCCGCGCCTAAAAACCGCCTTTCGCGCTTAATCAAAAATACCGACAACGGAATATTGCCCAAAGCGACAATCAGATACAACAAGGAAATGCTGTCAAACAAAAACAGCAACACCGCGCTCAAAACGGCGGCGGAAACCATAAAAATACCGTTAACGATATTGTTGGCGGCAACGGCGCGGGCGCGGAAAGTCTCGCTACTGGCGGTTTGCAGCCAAGTATAGAGCGGAACGGAGAAAAATCCGCCGAAAAAGCCGATCAGCGTCATCACCGCCATCACGGGATATGCCCATCCTTGCGATAAAAACCAAAAAATGCCGTTCAGCCCTTCAAAACGGTGTCCGTGCGTCAGCCACACCAAAACCAGGCCGCAAACCGTCAAACCCAACGCACCAACCGTTACCCAAGCCAACATCAGCCGTTCCCTGCTGAACTTGGCACACAGTACCGAACCGGCGGCAATACCGATGGAAAACAGGGCAAGCATCAGGTTGAAAACATTGTCGTTGCCGCCCAGATGGATTTGGGTAAAGGTCGGCAGTTGCGTGGTATAAACCGCGCCGACAAACCAAAACCACGAAATACCGATAATGGCGGTAAAAACGGGCTTGTGCCGCACCGTTTCACTCAGCAGGGATTTTGTGCCACGGACAATATTCCACTCAATTTGTGTATCGGCAGCCTTGGCGGGTACAGACGGCATAAACAGGCTGCCGACCGTGCCTCCGACGGCGACCAGCAAAACCAGTATCCCGACAATATAAGGCGGTACACCTGCCACCGCCGTTCCCAAAATCTGACCGAACAGGATGGCGACAAACGTACCCGATTCAATCAGGCTGTTGCCCATCATCAACTCTTTGTCGTCGAGATAATCGGGCAGGATGGCGTATTTCAGCGGCCCGAACAGCGTCGATTGCGCGCCCATGCAAAACAGACACGCCAAAAGCAGCGGGGCAGACCGGATATAAAACCCGTATGCCGCCACCGCCATAATGATCATTTCCAGCACCTTGACCCAACGCGCCAAAACGGCCTTGTCGAATTTGTTACCCAACTGCCCCGACAGCGAGGAAAACAGGAAATACGGCAAAATAAACAGCAACGCGCCCAAGTTCAACATCTGTCCGGCAGGCAGGAAGCCGTTTTGCCCCAAACCGTAAAACCCAATCATCACAAACAGCGCGGTTTTGAACACATTGTCGTTGAACGCGCCGAGAAACTGCGTAGCGAAAAGAGGTGCGAAACGGCGGCTTTTAACCAGTCCCAAACCGCCTTTTTTAGCGTACATCGTTTTCCCTCTCTTTTTCAATCAGTTTACTTGTCGAATCATCATCCATCAGGATGCGGTGCGCCGGCCCTTCCAAGTCGTCAAACTGCCCGTTTTTGCCCGACCACCAAAAAAACCAGCCGATGACAAACGCCAAAATAATGCTGATGGGCACCAATATAAACATGCTTTCCATCACATATTCCCTGTCAAATCGTTCAAAACAAAAGTCTGCCCCGACACGGTCAGATATTCGTTACGCAAAGTTCCGACAGGTGCTTCGTCAAAAAACAGCTCGATACGGTCTTTGACCACGCGCCAATATTGGGGGATTTCCGTCTGACCGAACGGCGACAGGACATGATTTTCCATTCCGCCTTCAAGTTTGACGGCAAAACGCCCGCTTTGCGGCCGCGCCTCTGACTCGTCGTCGGCAAGCAGGATGAAAAAGCCTATATGCCGTCCCCATTGGTCATGAATACTGAAATAATGCATAAATTTCCCACCCGCCTTTTTTCAGACGACACCAACTAAAAACAGGGCGAATGTACCAGTTTGGACGGGAAGAATGCAAAGAAATTCTCCCTCCCCCAGCCGAAAACACCGGCAAACCGCATATCCCCCTTTTTTCCGTCAAAATGCCCGACTTCCGCCATTTTCACGCAAACGCCCGATTAAGCCAAGCAATTGCAAAGATTTTTTGCTAGAATAGCCTGCTTCTTTTATCAACCTTTTCAGACGGCCCCACTACTTTCCCGCCCAGGAAGGCAAAACGGATTCGGCACGAATCCGGTTAGTATCCGTGTCCGATTCCAATGCCGTCTGAAACTTTCCGGAGTAAGAAAATGTCCCAAAAATTGATCTTGGTTTTGAACTGCGGCAGCTCGTCCCTCAAAGGCGCGGTCCTGGATAACGGCAGCGGCGAAGTCCTGCTCAGCTGCCTTGCCGAAAAACTCAACCTGCCCGATGCCTACATCACATTCAAAGTAAACGGCGAAAAACACAAAGTCGATCTGTCCGCACATCCCGACCACACCGGCGCGGTCGAAGCCCTGATGGAAGAACTCAAAGCCCACGGCCTCGACAGCCGCATCGGCGCCATCGGCCACCGCGTCGTCAGCGGCGGCGAACTGTACAGCGAATCCATCCTCGTTGACGACGAAGTCATTGCCGGCATCGAAAAATGCATCCCGCTCGCCCCCCTGCACAACCCCGCCCACCTCTTGGGCCTGCGTGCCGCGCAAAGCATTTTCAAAGGCCTGCCCAACGTCGTCGTATTCGATACCTCCTTCCACCAAACCATGCCCGAAGTCGCCTACAAATACGCCGTTCCGCAGGAGTTGTATGAAAAATACGGCCTGCGCCGTTACGGCGCGCACGGTACCAGCTACCGCTTCGTCGCCGACGAAACCGCGCGCTTCCTCGGCAAAGACAAAAAAGACCTGCGTATGGTCATTGCCCACTTGGGCAACGGCGCGTCCATCACCGCCGTCGCCAACGGCGAATCGCGCGACACCAGTATGGGCCTGACCCCGCTGGAAGGGCTGGTAATGGGTACGCGCAGCGGCGACATCGATCCTTCCGTATTCGGCTTCCTCGCCGAAAACGCCAATATGACCATCGCCCAAATCACTGAAATGCTGAATAAAAAATCCGGTCTGCTCGGCATTTCCGGCCTGTCCAACGACTGCCGCACCATTGAAGAAGAAGCCGCCAAGGGGCATAAAGGCGCGAAATTGGCCTTGGATATGTTTATCTACCGCCTTGCCAAATACATCGGCAGTATGGCGGTTGCCGCAGGCGGTTTGGACGCACTGGTCTTTACCGGCGGCATCGGCGAAAACTCCGACATCATCCGCGAACGCGTGATCGGCTACTTGGGCTTCCTCGGTCTGAACATCGACCAAGAAGCCAACCTGAAGGCACGCTTTGGCAACGCCGGCGTGATTACCACTGCCGGCAGCAAAGCCATTGCCGTGGTCATTCCGACCAACGAGGAATTGATGATTGCACACGATACCGCCCGCTTGAGCGGTCTGTAAGATTCAATCCCCACGCGAACTGCCTCCGAAAACGGAGGCAGTTTTTTTATCCGGCTTTCCATGCTTAAACAGCACCGCCTCTTTTCAGACGTTGACGGTTGCAGCCGCTTACCTGAACCTTATAGTGGATTAACAAAAACCAGTACAGCGTTGCCTCGCCTTAGCTCAAAGAGAACGATTCTCTAAGGTGCTGAAGCACCAAGTAAATCGGTTCCGTACTATTTGTACTGTCTGCGGCTTCGTCGCCTTGTCCTGATTTAAATTTAATCCACTATATCCGACTTTCCATGCTTAAACAGCACTGCCTCTTTTCAGACATTGACGGTTGCAGCCGACTACCTGAACCTTAATGATTGACTATTTTTTAATCATGTTATTATTTTCCATAAAATACATGACATTAAGATGTTTTTCCACAAAAGATACACACACCGGCAAACACCGGCTGTGTTTATCTTTTCTTATGCCTATTTTTTAATCATCGTATTTTTATCTTTTAATTTCAATACGCAAACTAACTTATACACACGGTTTTCACATCTTTGGACTGCTTCCGTGTGTATAGCGGATATTGCCGTTTTCCTTTCTGACAAAAATGCCGTCTGAGAACTTCAGACGGCATTTGAAACATCGGAATCAGCGGTTTTGTTCATACCACTCGATAAACTTGTCTGCTTTGACAAAACCCAGCAGCGGCTCGCTGCGGCTGCCGTCGGAGCGGACGACAAACACGCCCGGCGGCCCGAACAGACCGTATTCTTTCAACAACGCCTGATGTTCGGGCGTGTTGGCGGTTACGTCGATTTGGAAAAAGCGTTCCATATCGACTGCCTGATGCACTTCCGGCTGATTAAGCGTGTAAGCCGCCATTTCTTTGCAGGAAATGCACCAGTCGGCATAAAAATCCAAAACGACGGGTTTGTCGGGATGTTCTTTCAACGCCGTATCCATCGCTGCCTTCAGCGCGGCAGTATCGGCAAACATTTTTCCGTGTTCCGAAGATTTGCCTGCTTCGGCCGGCGGATTGAGGGTCAGGAAATGGTGCAGCGCGGTCGTTTTGCCGTTTGCGCCCTGCCAGCCGAACCACGCGCCGCCTATCAGCAATATGCCGCCCAATGCGAATGCCACAGCTTTCGGACGGCGTTTCTGCCTGCGTCCGTTGACCAGCAGCATACAGGCAGGAACCAGCATCAGCAGCGTGTACAGCGCGACGACGAGATAATAGGGCAAGTGCGGCGTGGCGAGGTAAACGGCGACGGCAAGCAGGATAAAGCCGAAAGCGTATTTGACGGCATTCATCCAATCGCCTGCCTTAGGCAGGATATGCCCGCCGAACGTGCCGATGGCAATCAGCGGAACGCCGGTGCCCAACGCCAAAGTGTAAAGTGCCAAACCGCCTAAAACCGCATCGCCCGTCTGACCGATGTAGCCCAAAGCAAATGCCAGCGGCGGGGCGACGCACGGCCCGACAATCAGCGCGGACAATATGCCCATAATAAAGACGGAAACGATTTTACCGCCTGAAAGCCTGCTGCTTTGATTCTGAAAATACGACTGCACGGCGTTGGGAAGCTGGATGTTGAACAGCCCGAACATAGACAGTGCCAAGACGACCATCAAAGCCGATGCCGCCAACACGACCCAAGCCTGCTGCAACCATACGGTCAGCAGCGCGCCCGTCAGTCCGGCAACAATGCCGACCAGCGTATAAGTCAGAGCCAAACCCTGAACATAAACGACGGACAGCACAAACGCCCGCGCCTTGCCCGCCTTTTTGTCGCCGACCACAATACTGGAAACAATCGGCAACAGGGGATACATACAGGCGGTAAAACTCAGACCCAAACCGGCGAGAAAAAACGCCAAAAGATTGGCGTTGAGCGTATCCCAAGACAGCTTGAAACGGCTGTCGCCGCCCTCATCCCCCTTCGGGGGCGGCAGCGCCCCGCTGCCGTTTTGAGAGGAAGGCTGCAAAAAGCGATCTTTGGCGGATGCCGGTTCGTCGGTTTGCGGATGGTAAGTGCCGTTGCCGGAAATATCAAACTCGGTATCCACGGGCGGATAGCACACGCCGGCTTCGGCACAGCCCTGATAGGTCAAAACCAATTTATACGGTTCGCCGACAGCCTTTGCATAAGGAAAGGCAACCTGCGCTTCGTGATGGTAAACCGTCTGCCTGCCGAAAAACTCGTCTTCCTTCTCTTCGCCCTTGCTGAAAGAAGGCTGTCCCAACAAATCCGCCGGATCGGTCTTGCCGACGATTTTCGCCTGATACATATAGTATCCGTCGGCAATCCTGAAACGGACGTTCACACCGTCGTCGGCAACGGCAAGCTCCGGCACGAATGCCTTTTCCGGCGGCAGCAGATCGTTCGCATCCAGCGCGAAAGCTCGTCCGCACAACATCAAAAATACGGCGAACAGGCAAATCAGTTTTTTCATAATCGAATCCGTTTCAGACAAATAATTTGTCTGCATTATAAATGGTAAGGTTGACGGTGGGATTTAATTTATGTAAAACCCGCCATTATCCGAACCTATTTCCATAAACATCTTATCGAACCCGCCATGTACGATGTCAATACCCACGATGTCCGCCGCTTTTTCGCCCGCGTGTGGCAGCAGCGGCTCAATCCGCTGCAACTGAGCGCACTGGAACAGAAAGCCCTCCGCATTATCGAAGCCCATCCCGAATACCACCGTTATCTCGAACGCATCGAAGACCATCTGGACACCGACTGGCTACCCGAAAACGGCGAAAGCAACCCCTTCCTGCATATGTCGCTGCATCTGTCCGTCCAAGAACAGGCGGGCATAGACCAGCCGCACGGCATACGCGCAATCCACGACACCCTGTGCGCCAAACACGGCTGGCTGGAAGCCGAACACGAAATGATGGAGGCACTGGCGGAAACACTGTGGACGGCGCAACGCTACGGCACCGGTTTGGATGTCAATTTCTACATGACCCGACTGCGCAAACTCATCGGCTTGGGTGCAGAAAATCAAGCCAGGTTGAACCCGCATGAAATCGCCTGACCATACCAACCGCCTGCAAAATGCCGTCTGAAGCGGAACAACCCCTTTCAGACGGCATTCATTTTCCCCCAATCATTTCCACAACGCCTTTTTCAGCATAATCAACCAATCCTTCTTATCCAAAACGGGGCGTTGTGCAAACACATCGTATCGGCACGCGTCCAGTTTCTGCAAAATCAACTGCGCCCCCAACACAATCATACGGAGTTCCAAACCGATACGCCCCTTCAGTTCCCTTGCCAAAGGCGAACCCGCCTTCAGCATACGGAATGCGCGTCGGCACTCATACGCCATCAGCCGCTGAAACGCCGCATCCGCCCGTCCTGCCGCGATCTGTTCCTCAGAAACACCGAATTTCAACAAATCGTCCTGCGGAATATAAACCCTGCCCTTTTGCCAATCCACAGCCACATCCTGCCAAAAATTCACCAGTTGCAAAGCCGTACAGATGCCGTCGCTTTGCGCCACGCACACCGCATCCGTTTTCCCGTACAAAGCCAGCATAATGCGTCCGACAGGGTTGGCGGAACGCCGGCAGTAATCGGCCAGTTCGCCGAAATGCGCGTACCGCGTTTTAACCACGTCCTGCGAAAACGCCGAAAGCAAATCATAAAACGGCTGCAAATCCAAACCGAACGGCACAACCGCCTCGGCATCCAATCGTGCAATCAAAGGATGCGCCGACCGGCCGCCCGATGCCAACACGTCCAACTCGCGCTGCAAACCCTCCAACCCCGCCAACCTGGCTTCAGACGGCATACTGCCCTCGTCCGCCATATCGTCCGCCGTCCGTGCAAACGCGTACACCGCGTGAACCGGCTTCCTCAACCTGCGCGGCAAAATCAGCGAACCGACGGGAAAATTCTCATAATGCCCAACCGACATACCTTCTCCATCCATCAAACAAAATGCCGTCTGAAACGGAACAAACCCTTTTCAGACGGCATCAGATACCTCCAAGCTGCCGGCAATCAGTGGTGGTGATGACCGTGCGGGCCGTGGACATGACCGTGTGCGATTTCCTCATCGGATGCATCGCGCACGCTTTCAACCGTAGCCTTAAAGCGGATTTTCATGCCTGCCAAAGGATGGTTGCCGTCCACCACCGCCTTGCCGTCGGCAACATCGGTTACACGATAGACGACAACATCGCCGGTTTCAGGATCGTCGGCTTCAAACATCATGCCGACTTCGACTTCAACAGGGAACACGCCCACATCTTCAATACGAACCAACTCCGGATCCTGCTCGCCGAACGCATCGTCGGGCGACAGCGCCACATCGACCGTATCGCCGGCATCCTTACCGTGCAACGCCTCTTCCACCAAAGGGAAAATGCCGTCGTAACCGCCGTGCAGATACGCAATCGGTTCTTCGGTTTTGTCCAAAAGCTGATTGTTGGCATCATACATCTCATAATGCAGCGAAACCACGGAATTTTTCACGATAGCCATATTTGTCCTTTCAGGAACAGCAGATTAATTACAGGCGCATTCTAACACAACCGCCGCGCCGGCCGATTACCGTTAACCTATTCATAAACTGTACAGCACATATTTCAATGTAAATCTTTGTTATTTTATTGCGGTGTAACTTTTTTACAACATTCTTAAAACCATTCCGACCTGTCTGCCGACTTTCCCAATCCGCCTTAATAAATCATACAAGATACTGAAATTATATTAATCTCTATAATATTTATCCCTATCGAATTTTTAACAGCAAAACCGTTTTACAGGATTTATCAATCCGCCCGCCAGAAAACTTTTCATTCAAACCTTTTTCCCATCTGTACGACATTGCAATCCCTTATTCCATAGTGCATAATTACGCAAATTCAGCGATGAATTTCCAACCCGGTTTGTAGTATGGTCGATAAAGACCTATTTGTTTCAATAATTTAAATTGGTTCTAAAGGTTACTAAAATGAAAAAATCCCTGTTTGCCGCTGCTTTGTTGTCTTTGGTTCTGGCAGCCTGCGGCGGTGAAAAAGCCGCTGAAGCTCCCGCTGCTGAAGCACCTGCCGCCGAAGCTCCCGCTACTGAAGCACCTGCCGCCGAAGCTCCCGCTGCTGAAGCTGCCGCTACCGAAGCACCTGCCGCTGAAGCTGCCGCTACCGAAGCACCTGCCGCTGAAGCTCCTGCTGCCGAAGCTGCAAAATAAGCATTTTCCGCTTGCAAAAAAGCAGGATACGTTCAGTATCCTGCTTTTTTGATTTTTCAGACGGCATCAGATTCCCTTCCTCAATCTTCTCCCTACCCTTCCGACAAACATGCCTGACCTTCATACCGAATTTTCCCGACTCCTGCCGGCAGATGAAATTGCCGAACTTTCTCCGACGCTTTTAAAAGACCAGCGCAACCGCTTTACGTCTGCACCAGACATCATTTTGCAGCCGCGCAGCGTTGAAAGCGTGCAAACCATTATGCGTTTTTGTTACGAACACCGTATTCCGGTTACGCCGCAAGGCGGCAATACCGGTTTGTGCGGCGCGGCAGTATCGGAAAACGGCGTATTGCTGAACCTTTCCAAACTCAACCGCATCCGCAGCATCAATTTGTCAGACAACTGCATAACCGTCGAAGCAGGTTCCGTACTCCAAACCGTCCAACAGGCAGCCGAAGCCTCAAACAGGCTGTTCCCACTCAGTCTCGCCAGCGAAGGCTCCTGTCAAATCGGCGGCAACATCGCCTGCAATGCCGGAGGTTTGAACGTATTGCGTTACGGCACGATGCGCGACCTGGTTATCGGTTTGGAAGTCGTCCTCCCCAACGGCGAGCTGGTTTCCCATCTCCATCCCCTGCATAAAAACACCACCGGCTACGACCTGCGCCATCTGTTTATCGGCAGCGAAGGCACACTGGGCATCATCACTGCCGCCACGCTCAAGCTTTTTGCCCGTCCCTCGGACAAGGCAACGGCATGGGTCGGCATACCCGACATCGAATCCGCCGTCCGCCTGCTGACCGAAACCCAAGCTCACTTTGCCGAACGCCTATGCAGTTTTGAGCTGATCGGCCGTTTTGCCGCCGAGTTGTCTTCCGAATTCAGCAAATTCCCCCTGCCGACACATTCAGAATGGCATATTTTACTTGAGTTGACCGACTCATTACCCGACAGCAATCTTGATGATCGGCTTGTCGAATTTCTTTATAAAAAAGGATTTACCGACAGCGTATTGACACAAAGCGAACAAGAACGTATCCATATGTGGGCATTGCGCGAAAACATCTCCGCATCGCAACGCAAACTGGGCACCAGCATCAAACACGATATTGCCATTCCTATCGGACGCGTTGCCGACTTTGTCCGCCGGTGCGCCAAAGATTTGGAACAGAATTTTAAAGGCATACAAATCGTCTGCTTCGGACATCTTGGCGACGGCAGCCTGCACTACAATACTTTCCTGCCCGAAATCCTCAGCAATGAAGTCTATCGTTACGAAAACGACATCAACGACGCAGTTTATCGCAACGTTCTTGCCTGCAACGGCACGATTGCCGCCGAACACGGCATAGGTATCATCAAAAAACAGTGGCTGGACAAAGTACGCACGCCTGCCGAAATCGCCCTGATGAAAAGCATCAAACAACACCTTGATCCATATAACATTATGAATCCGGGCAAACTGCTTCCGTAACCGGCATTTCTGATTTGCATACACAACAAAGAAAGGGACAATAGATCCGATTGTCGGTTTAGCGCGAGCTCGTGAGTGCGGTAAAAAATTGGTGGAAATGACACGAAAAATGACCGCATTTTTAAAATAAAAAAATCGGCAGTGAATTTCCCTGCCGATTTTATTTTGTTACAACTTAACTTAAAACGTCCACTGCAAATTCAACGCACCTTGTTTAGCCTGATGATGTTTGCCTGTTTGGCGGTTGAATGAGGCTTGTAAGGTTAAGTGAGATTTGATTTTCACTGCTACACCTAATTGGCTCTCAATTGCCGTCTTATTGTTTATCACTCGACGCTCTCCGTCCATTTCCACACCGAAAGGTTTGTTGTGGTAAAGCGCGTTCACAGCGGCGAAAGGTTCAATAGCGATATTTTTATAGAGTGAAAATTGCGCTTTAGCTTGAACGCCCACTCGGCTTTGTAATTGGCGGGAGCCAAGTAAATTCACGTGGGCATTTTCGCTATCGCTGAATTTTCCGTTTACCCCCAAATAAGTCAATTGTGCCTGTGGTTGTAGGTAAACACGAAGGCTGTTGCCCTTTTTAGTTACGTGTTCCGCCAATAAAGCGTTGTAACCTGCTTCAATTGAGGCAGTAATACCTTTTGAAGTAAAACGTTCTGTAGCATCTTCAGTGTTGATACGGTGGCGGAAGCGTTGATATTGCATCCAGCTATCCGCATACGCACCTGTCTGTTTGTCCTGAAGCTGATGCCAAGTGGCGTAAACGCCTGCACCAAAGCCTTTCACATTTCCCGTTGTAAGATTGTCTGTATCTGGATTGCGGAAAGTACTGCGTTGTTCTGCCTGTCCGCCCATTAAGCCAATAGAAAGTTGATTACTTTCGTTTTGCCATGTGAATACTTCGCCGCCGAGTTGCACACCTTTTCGATTTCCCTCTACTGGTGCGGTTTTACCTTGTACATCTTGGCTTAAGTGACCACTAATTAAACGCAACCACAAGCCTTTGCGTGGTAAAGTGCGGTCAAAAATATCGCTGTTTTTGTCGTTCAAACGCAAGGCGAATAAGGTATTGGCGGCTTGAGCCTGTTGTGCATAAATCGCAATATCATCGCGTTCTTGCACTTTGGTAAAAAAGCCCTCTGGGCGTTGTTGTAAAGAAAGCGTATAAATTCCCTTTTGGTGTTTGCCAGAAAGACGGAATGCGTGTTTATCTGCTGTGCCATTTACTTTGATAATTTGATGCCCGTCTAGGTGTTTTAAATTATCCAACGCTTTTCCCTCAAAAATAATATCTGATGTGCCAGTTATATTTTTTTCAAAAGTTAAAATTGGTGTTTCAGGGACTTTATCTTTTAGACCGTAAGCAAAACGAAAACGAGCTCCGCCAGCATAATCTTCTTTTACGAGTAAACTTTCACTTTTAGTGTTAAAACGGATGTCTGCATTCGTTGTTTTTAATTCCCCAACATCAGAATCCCAACGGGGTTCCCAGAGAGAATTTTCTAAGCGGAATTCATCCAAACTAATTGTTTGTCCGATAACGTGTGAGTTGTCTGTAACATCAATATAGTGGAATGGATCTAAACCAGAATATAGCTGCTCTTGCCAACTAGTAAGCTGATTAAGTGTTGGGCGAAGCCATTCGATATAATTACCTACAGATAAAATTTCGCTGTTGATATGGCTATTTTTTATTTGTGGAGCTAAGGAGAAAATATCGCTCTTTATGAGCATCTGGGCATAGCTTCCTAAGGATGGTTGTTTACACTTATCATTATTGGAATTCTCAGTATTTACATAGTCCTTAAAATATTGCTGGAGTGTTTTTTCTTCTTCCCCATTTCTTTTTTCAACCCCGAAACCTCGGGCGAAGCCAACAAGGTAATCTTCAGTGTATTCCTTGTCATAAAAAGAAATCTTTTTTGAGTTGTTGATGTTTTCGAATTGGTGTGTTTTAGAGTATAGTGCGGGAACTTTGAGAGAGTTCTGAGAGCTACCATTCGTCGGTTTTAGAAGATAAGTTTCTTGTTTCCAGTATTCGCTGCTTTTATCTCTAAGTTTTTTTAAGCGATCAATTTGCTCATTTGTTAATTTAGAATTGTCGTAAACGTAATCAACAGCCAAAAGCGGAGAGGTATAAAGAATAGAAAAAATAGACTTACAATAAATGATTTTTTTAAACTTCTGCTTGCTTCGAGTTTCATAATAAATTTTCCTTTGTCAAGTAAAAATAAATGGGGCGTGGATTTTAGCATAAAACTGAACAAAAAATGTCATTTAGCTCACATTTTTCTCTATTTATTTCTTATTTATTAAAGGTAAACGTTTGCTTTTTGCTATTTTGTCAAGCCAGTTTGAAAATGTGTATAATTGCCCTCGTTATTTACAAAAATTTCAGGAAAAATGACCGCACTTTACCCTTGGCTAATGCCAATTTATCATCAAATTGCTCAAACCTTTGACGAAGGTTTGGGGCATCATGCTGTGCTGATTAAAGCGGATGCTGGTTTAGGTGTAGAACGTTTACACATCAGGCGGCAGCCTTGCCCATACCCTCTGAAGCACTGTTTCCACAATCAGCGCGTATGCTTAATCAACCGCTGTTTCTCGCGTTTCCAATCCGCCTCTTTCATACTCTGACGTTTGTCGTGCTGTTTCTTACCTTTTGCCAAACCGATTTCCATCTTGATTTTTCCGCGCGAAAAATGCAAATCCAGCGGCACGATGGTGTAGCCGGCACGTTCGGTTTTGCCGATTAATTTGTTGATTTCCGACTGGTTCAACAAGAGCTTGCGCGGACGTACGGCATCTGGTTTAATGTGTGTCGAGGCTGTGGGCAAAGCCGTAATATGGCAGCCGACCAGATAAAACGCGTCTTTTTTCCAATAGATATAACTCTCTTTAAGCTGTACGCGCGCGGCGCGGATTGCTTTGACTTCCCAGCCTTCCAAGACCAAACCGGCTTCAATCCGGTCTTCAATGAAAAAATCGTGAAATGCTTTTTTATTGTTCGCAATAGCCATAAACATCCTATCAATATCCGCCGTCAGACGGCATAAACCCGAAAACAGAACCCATCATACCGCCTCTTCAACCGCCTGCACAATCTTCTCGGGATACAGCCTGTTGAGGCAGTCGGTATGCCCCAGCGGACATTCCCGCTTAAAACAGGGCGAACATTCCAAGTGCAGGCTGACGATTTTCGCCCTGTCGCTCAAAGGCGGCGTATGCGTCGGGCTGGAAGAACCGTAAACCGCCACCACCTTCCTGCCCAATGCCGCCGCCAAGTGCATCAGCCCGCTGTCGTTGCACACAACCGTGTCCGCCAACGACAGCAAATCCATTGCCTGCGACAAATCGGTTTTGCCGCACAAATTGACACACATACCGTCTGAAAGGCAGTTGATTTCCTCGGCAATTTCATCATCTTTTTGCGAACCGAACAGCCAAACCTGCCAACCCGCCGCCAGATAATGTTTGCCCAACTCGGCAAAATGCCTTGTCGGCCAACGCTTTGCCGGCCCGAATTCCGCGCCCGGGCAAAATGCCAAAACAGGCTTTCCAAGATTCAAACCGAAAGTTTCGACAGAAATTTCCCGCCGCCGTTCATCAATGGAAAACTCGGGGAATCCCGAATGCCCGTCAAAATCTTCCTGACTCGGATGCGCGAGAGCCGTATATCTGTCCACCATCAAAGGCAGACGTTCCTTATCCAGCCTGCGTATATCGTTCAACAGAAAATAACGGCTTTCACCGACATAACCCGTCCTTTTGGCAATACCCGTTGCTAGCGCGATGACTGCCGATTTCAAAGAACCGGGCAACACGATAACCTGATCGTATCCGCGCCGCCCCAAATCCCTGCCGACCCGCCAGCGGCGTTTCAACTCCAACGCACCGTGTCCGAACGGATTCTCAAGAATTTCATTCACTTCCGGCATACGCTCGAACACCGCCATCGACCACTTCGGCGCGAACACATCAATCGTGCAACCGGGGTGAAGTTCCTTCAAACGGCGGAACAAGGGCTGGGTCATCACGCAGTCGCCTATCCAACTGGGAGAAATAATCAGGATTTTGATGGACATAACAAGAAACCGAAATCAGACAGGCAGAATTTTACCGCGAAACCGTTGGAAAACCTATCTTGTCTCATTCCGAACGCCGTACGTGCAAATATGAAAAAGCCCGAACATTCAAGTTCGGGCTTCAAAATTCTGGCTCCCCGACCTGGGCTCGAACCAGGGACCTGCGGATTAACAGTCCGTCGCTCTACCGACTGAGCTATCGGGGAATGGGGCGTATTATAGCGTCCGGAAAAAATGTGTCAATCCTTAATTTTGGAAAAATGGGCGACAAAACGACAAGCATATGAATCAGAAAGACATTAAGACCGATGCCTTAAAAGGATTGCCGTTGTATGAATTTCCACAGCCGTCATCACACCATATTTAAGCCCGATGAGCCGTTCTGCCCTCCCCCGCTTAAAACAATGCCGTCTGAACTTCGCCGCGTTCCAAAGCCAGTAAAAACTGTTTGCGGTTCAACCCTCCCGCGTAGCCGGTCAGTTTGCCGTCGCTGCCGATGACGCGGTGGCAGGGAATCAAGATAGACACCTTGTTCTGCCCGTTGGCGGCGGCAACGGCGCGGACGGCGTTGGGGTTGCCCAAACGCTGCGCCTGCTCTTTGTAGCTGCGCGTTTCGCCGTAAGGAATCGCCAAGAGCGCGTCCCATGCCTGCTTTTGAAACTCGGTGCCAATCTGCTCCAAAGGCGTGGCAAAGGTTTTCAGACGACCCTTGAAGTATAAGTCCAATTCCTGCCGCAAAAGTTGCGTCCGCTCATCCTCCCGAAACACAAACCGTCCGCGCAAGGCTTTTTGGACGGCGGCAATTTCCTGTTCCAAATGCTTCTGTCCGACAAACTCCAGCAGACACAAGCCTTTACTGCCGAACACCGCCAGCATCTCGCCCAAAGGCGTGGCAATGGCGGCACACACCAGCTCGTTCAAACTGTCGGGATAACTCGCTTCCAGCAGACGGATGGCGCGGCGGATACGGACATATTCTTCAGGCGCACAGCCGATATTGTCCCAAAAATCCCGCTCGAACTGCCCGGCTTCGCATTCCGTCAAATTGGGATGCGGCATAACGCCGCACTCACAAACCCGGGTTTCGAGCCAATAGCGGATTTCATCCCATTTTGACGGCAGATTGTTTAAGGAAGGCAGGGTAATCATTCGTTTGCTCCGTATCTCTATCATGGATTTGGCGGCAAAATCCCCAATTTTTGCCATTCCCGCACGCCGGAGCAGGAACGGGCTATGACGTAAATCTTGAGGGTTAGGTTGCGGCAATGCCTAAATATGCGATATTTCTAAAGCCTCAGGGAAAGGAATTAAAGACTTCAGACGACCTGCAAAGGGTCGTCTGAAACCACGATTTTTGCATTTACGCATTCCGGCACATCATCCAACCGTTTCGGCACATTCCTGCCGCCGTTGACAGCCTATAATGAATCCACTTATTCATCAAGCAAAGGAATCATCTATGCAAACCCGCATCCTCTCCGCCGTACTGCTGGCTTTTTCAACCGCTGCCTTTGCCGGGGGCGCATTCACGCTGCAATTCGACAACCCGTCCGAAGACGGCGGCTTCACGCAAAACCAGCTTTTGAGTGCGCCTTACGGCTTCGGCTGTTCAGGCGACAATGCTCCGCCCGCGCTGTCGTGGAAAAATCCGCCCGCCGGGACAAAAAGTTTCGTCCTGACCGTTTACGATAAAGACGCGCCGACCGGACTGGGCTGGATGCACTGGGTGGTCGCCGACATTCCCGCCGATGTCCGCCGCCGCAACGCGGCCTCGCTGCAATTAAGCCGCTGCGCCAACATCGCCGACGACCAGCCCGCAGCCATATCGGCAGTAATCAGTTTGCGGATTTGCCGCATCAGGTTGACGCCTTCGTACACGGCAAAACCGATGCCGTCATGCTGCAACCACGCCAACACGCCGCAAAGCGCGGCCTCCGCCACATTGTGCGGCACTTTTTCATCCGCCAGCACCGCAGCCGCATAATCAAACGCCGCGTTCATCTGCCTGGGATGCGGCAGCTTCACCGCATCGCACACTGCCTGCGCCGTCCCGTATTGTGCGGCAAACCTTTCTATGGCTTCCTGTTCGAAAGCAATCCATTGCGCCTGATAGAGGTCGTCTGAATCGGGAATATTGATGACGTCAAACGTCTGCCCGCCTGCCAACGCAACCGCCTCACCCGCCGCAATCCTCAATTCGCGCCTCGCTCACCGCAGCTTCTTGCTTCCGCGCCGCACGATAAGCACAGCCGGTTCATATACCGCCACGCTGCGGTACAAGGCGGTATGATGTTGCACGATGCCGCCCAAAGCACCCAATCGTTCGCGCGTATGAAAGTAATTTGACGGCACTATTATCTCCAACACGCAGGGCCGCACATAAGGCGCAGCCCTGTTTACCCTGATTTGGAAAGGGTTACTTCCCAAAAAATAAACCAAAATCCCACCGCCCCGAATGGCCGGGTTTCAACCATATTCCGTCGGCGTGCCTGAAACTTGACCCCTCCCCTGTCGGGGAGGGTCGGGGAGAGGGTAAAACGGGGCAGATACAGGCAATATTTCCGTTGCCGCCCCGATGCCCTCTCCCTAACCCTCTCCCACGAAAGAGGGAATGGATTGCCGTTTAAATAAAAAAATCTACATAAAAATCAATGTTTTATAGTGGATTAAATTTAAATCAGGACAAGGCGACGAAGCCGCAGACAGTACAGATAGTACGGCAAGGCGAGGCAACGCCGTACTGGTTTGAATTTAATCCACTATATCTCAAACCCACATTAGGTCTAATCAAATGGTCGGACATCCATATCCGACAGCCCATTTTCTTTTCAGACGGCATTTCCAGCCAACAAGCGCGCCAATATCCCCTCATACACCGCCGACAGCTTCGGAATATCGTCCAGCCGCACGTTTTCGTTGATTTGGTGGATGGTCGCATTGGACGGGCCTAATTCGATGAGTTCTTTTGCAATGGCTTTGATGAAGCGTCCGTCCGAAGTGCCGCCGGTGGTGGACAATTCGGCCTCAATGCCGCAGGTTTCGGCAATGGCTGCGCGTGCCACGTCGGTCAGTTTGCCCGCTTGGGTCAGAAAGGGCTGCCCCGAACACGACCACTGTAAATCGTATTGCACGCCGTGTTTGTCCAAAATGGCGTGAACACGTTGTTTCAGCCCTGCTTCGGTGGACTCGGTGGAGAAGCGGAAATTGAATTTGACGCTCAGCTCGCCCGGAATGACATTGGTCGCGCCTGTACCGCCGTTGATATTGGAAATTTGAAAGCTGGTCGGCGGGAAGTATTTGTTGCCTTCGTCCCAGACTTCCTGCGTCAGCTCTAACAAGGCCGGGGCAAAAGTATGCACGGGATTGATTGCCAAATGCGGATAGGCAATATGGCCTTGCTTGCCTTTGACGGTCAGGTTGCCCGACAGCGAGCCGCGCCGGCCGTTTTTAATCATATCGCCCAATTTGTCCACGGCTGTCGGTTCGCCGACGATGCAGTAGTCGATAAGCTCGTCGCGCGCTTTCAATACATCGACGACTTTGGTCGTGCCGTCCAACGCGTCGCCCTCTTCGTCGGAAGTAATCAGAAGCGCAATGCTGCCTTGGTGGTCGGGATGTTCGGCAACGAAGCGTTCACAGGCGGTAACGAAGCAGGCGATGCTGGTTTTCATGTCTGCCGCGCCGCGCCCGTATAATCTTCCGTCGCGCTCGGCCGGTTCGAACGGGGGCGAATCCCATTTTTCGACAGGACCTGTCGGTACAACGTCGGTATGCCCTGCAAAACAGACGACGGGAGCTTTCGTGCCGCGTCGCAACCAGATGTTTTTGGTGTCGCCGAAATGGAGTGCTTCAGCCGCAAAACCGATTTTGTGCAGGCGTTCGGCAAGGAGTTTTTGGCAATCCCTGTCGTCAGGGGTAACGGATGGTCGGGAAATCAGCTCTTTGGCAAGCTCTAGGGATTGAGTTTCGGTCATATTTGTTCACTTTTGAAATTAGACCGTCTGAAACGTTCTGAATGTGATTTTCAGACGGCATTTAGGTTAGGTTGGCATACGGGGTGGGTATTTTACCCATCAGTCTTCTGAATCATTTGCCGTGACACGCTTCATAAAGCGACAGCAAGTCTTCCACTGTTTCCGCTATCCATTTCACGACATCCTGCCTGCCCAAATCGTCGCGCTCGATGTGTTTGCCGATGCAGAAGAAATCTTCGTCGTTTTGCAACCTTCGGTCGGATTCATTTTGCTGCGCGACAGTGCGGTAGTCGTCGTATTCGCTTTCCGCGCCGTGCCACATATCGAAAGAAGCGTATTTTTCAGTATCAAAATTATCCAACCAACGGTTGTAATCAGGCAGCGCAATCGGCGACACGTCGGCTTTGTAGCAATGCCAGTCCAAGCTGACACTCAAACGGCGGCGGTTGAGCAGTATCGACAAAATCGCGGCGGAATTTTTATATTGTTCGTATTTGAAGTAGGCAAAGAAATGGGCGCGAACCTGCCAGCCGTTGCACCAGCGTTCGATGTGCGGCGGCGCAAACGGCGCACCCAATTCGGCGGCAACCTGCTGAATCAGCTGCTGCCATATCTGCCAGTTTTCCTTGTAGTCGGCTTTGATTTGCGGAATGCTTTCAGGCTGGTATTTTTTAAGCTGGGAAAATTGGAAAAACGGGATATTGAACAAATCGCAACTTTTCGGGGTCAGCATAATATATCCTTGAGACGATTGTTTCAGACGGCATTATCTGCGCCGGCGCGCCGCCATGATTTCGCCGATTTCGGTCAGTTTCTCTTTGGGGATGAACATCTTGCCCATGTCGAACAAGGGTTCTTCAATCGCCAAATGCACATCATATCCCGCCACAAAGCGTTTGAACGCTTCCGCATCGGGAATATAGGCATTGTCTGCTTCGAGTTTGGCAAATTCGGCAGCCACGGCATCCCAGTTGCCATGCAGGCTTACATGTTGGCGTAAAAGCTCGTCCACGCTTTCTTGGGCTTGCGGCGCATATTGCAGCAGGAGCGGGAAAAAGTTTTCTTCTTCGTCCTCATGGTGCAGCGGCGCGGCAACGTTGAAATACCGGGTGATTTGGCGGATGGTTTGCAAAACAAGCTGATTGCAGCCGTTTTCGGCGATGTAGTCCGACAGCATCGCGACTTGGCCGCAAAAACGGCGTACTTTGCCGTGGCAGGCATACAGCATTTCAATCGGTTCGGCAAAGGTAACGCTTTGGGTTTCAAACGGATTCATGTTTTCGTTCTCAACGGGCACTTTTCAAGCAGTCATTTTATAATAAAACAGCCTGCACAAAGCAGGCTGTCCGTCTTTTGAGACTTTAAGCGGATTAATCGACCAAAGTCACTTTGCCGTTCATCAAAGCACCGTGACCCGGGAAGGTGCAAGCGAATTTGTATTCGCCGTCAGCCAGTTTGGCAGGATCCAGAGTCAAAGAAGATTCTTCGCCGCCACCGATCAGTTTGGTGTGGGCAACAACGCGCGCATCGTCAGGTTTAACGTAGTCAGTGTCAGCTGCGCCAACGCCATCTTTGAAAATACCGTCCATGTCTTCAGTTTTACCGATGACAATGTTGTGACCCATGCTGGTTTTAGGTTGGGTACCGGTGTGTTTCAGGGTGATGGTGAATTCCTTACAAGCTTTGCTTACTTGGATGTCTTTAGTGTTGAACTGCATATTGTCGTTGGATTCGACAGTTGCCGCACAGTTGCCGGCAGCAGGGGCTTCGGCAGCATCTGCAGGAGCAGCTTCGGCGGCAGGCGCTTCGGAAGCGGGTGCTTCAGCAGCAGGAGTTGCCTCGGCAGCAGGCGCGGCAGGTTCTTGAGAGCAGGCAGCCAAACCGATAACGGCGGCAGAAATCAGAGCCAGATACGCTTTCATAACAAATCTCCAATCGATAAAATAATATTCGGTTTTACAGAAATCAAAGTGCAACCGCCATTAACAAAACCTTGAAAAAGATTCCGCCGCGTTGCACAAACAGATGTTTCGGAGCGGCATTTTGCTACAAATTTCATTTGAAATCAAAGCCTGTCTGCAAGTTTACAATCGTTTACTTTAAAAGGGGCAATTTTACCCCGAACCTATTTCTTTAGTATTAGACCCATTATCCTTTACTTCTTAATATTAACGGATGTTTACACAAATTCCCGTATACATTTTATGCGCCATGCCTTCTAACCAAGTTTGCCAATGCCTCCGCCAATTCGGGATGCCGTTTTTCCAACTTTGCCGCCGCCGAACCGAAACTCTCCAGCGCAGCCTTACTCAAATGCAGGGTATTGGTTTTCGGCGGTTTTTCCGGTTTCGGGACCAGCCTGACCGAAACAGAGCGTATCGAAGCGTCAAGCCCTGCCAACTGCGGCAATACCGACGGTGCAATCATTTTCAAGCGCGATGCCGCCATATTGTTTGCCGCCAAAAGGACAAGCCTGCCGTCTTCGATACATGCCGTCTGAAAATGCGGGTGCAGGTTGGCAGGCAGCAGTTTTTTCACGGCGGCATCCAACCGCCGCCACTGTCCCGCCTGTTTCAAAAGTCCGGAAAGCAGCGCGTCCCGCCTGCCCAACTGTTCCAAATTCATAAAACATACACCCAAAAAGATTGAAATACCGCAAACGCGCCTTTATTTCAGACGGCATTAGCACTTTGCACAAACGCTTGTGTTAAAATCGCGTTTTCGCCCACTATTATATCAGGCGCAGGAATTATTCATGCTGACAAACATTGCCAAGAAAATCTTCGGCAGCCGCAACGACCGCTTGCTGAAACAATACCGTAAATCCGTTGCCAGAATCAACGCGCTCGAAGAACAGATGCAAGCCCTAAGCGATGCTGATCTGCAAGCCAAAACTGCTGAATTCAAACAACGCCTCGCCGACGGTCAGACTTTGGACGGCATTTTGCCCGAAGCCTTCGCCGTCTGCCGCGAAGCGTCCCGCCGCACCCTCGGTATGCGCCACTTCGACGTGCAGCTTATCGGCGGTATGGTGCTGCACGACGGCAAAATCGCCGAAATGCGTACCGGCGAAGGCAAAACCCTGGTCGCCACCCTCGCCGTCTATCTCAACGCGCTGGCCGGCAAAGGCGTACACGTCGTTACCGTCAACGACTACCTCGCCTCGCGCGACGCAGGCATTATGGAGCCGCTCTACAATTTCCTCGGCCTGACCGTCGGCGTGATTATTTCAGATATGCAACCGTTCGACCGTCAAAACGCCTATGCCGCCGATATCACCTACGGCACCAATAATGAATTCGGCTTCGACTACCTGCGCGACAATATGGTTACCGACCAATACGACAAAGTGCAGCGCGAACTGAATTTCGCCGTCGTTGACGAAGTGGACTCCATCTTGATTGACGAAGCGCGCACTCCGCTGATTATCTCCGGCCAGGCAGACGACAACATTCAGTTGTACCAAATCATGAACACCGTTCCGCCCCACCTCGTCCGCCAAGAAACCGAAGAAGGCGAAGGCGACTACTGGGTAGATGAAAAGGCGCACCAGGTCATCCTGAGCGAAGCAGGTCACGAACACGCCGAGCAAATCCTGACCCAAATGGGATTGCTGGCAGAAAACGACTCCCTCTATTCCGCCGCCAATATCGCCCTGATGCACCACCTTATGGCGGCATTGCGCGCGCATTCCCTCTTCCACAAAGACCAACATTACGTCATCCAAGACGGCGAAATCGTCATCGTGGACGAATTCACCGGCCGGCTGATGTCCGGCCGCCGCTGGTCGGAGGGTCTGCATCAAGCCGTCGAAGCCAAAGAAGGCGTGGAAATCAAACGCGAAAACCAAACCCTCGCCTCCATCACCTTCCAAAACTATTTCCGCCTGTACACCAAGCTCTCCGGTATGACCGGTACGGCAGATACCGAGGCTTTCGAGTTCCAAAGCATTTATAACCTCGAAACCGTCATTATCCCGACCAACCGCCCCGTACAGCGCAAAGACTTCAACGACCAGATTTTCCGTTCCGCCGAAGAAAAATTCGAAGCCGTCGTCAAAGACATCGAAGAATGCCACAAACGTGGGCAGCCCGTCCTCGTCGGCACCACCAGCATCGAAAACTCCGAACTGGTCTCCCACCTTCTGCAAAAAGCCGGACTGCCGCACAACGTCCTCAACGCCAAAGAACACGAACGCGAAGCCCTGATTGTCGCCCAAGCCGGCAAAGTCGGCGCGATTACCGTTGCCACCAATATGGCGGGACGCGGTACGGACATCGTTTTAGGCGGCAACCTGAAGCACCAAACCGATGCCATCCGTGCCGACGAAACCTTGAGCGACGAAGAGAAACAGGCACAAATCGCCGCACTCGAAAACGGCTGGCAGGCAGAACACGATAAAGTAATGGAAGCAGGCGGCCTGCACATCATCGGTACGGAACGCCACGAAAGCCGCCGTATCGACAACCAATTGCGCGGACGTTCCGGCCGTCAGGGCGACCCCGGATCCAGCCGTTTCTACCTTTCGTTTGAAGACCCGCTGCTGCGCTTATTCGCACTCGACCGCGCCGCCGCCATCCTCAACCGTCTCGCCCCCGAACGCGGCGTTGCCATCGAACACAACCTGCTGACGCGCCAAATCGAAGGGGCGCAACGCAAAGTCGAAGGCAGAAACTTCGATATGCGCAAACAGGTTTTGGAATACGACGACGTTGCCAACGAACAGCGCAAAGTCATTTACAGCCAGCGCAACGAAATTCTGACCAGCAAAGACATCAGCGACCTGATGCAGGAAATCCGTTCTGATGTCGTCAGCGACCTCGTGGATACCTATATGCCTCCCGACAGCATGGAAGAACAATGGGACATCCCGACTTTGGAGAACCGTCTGGCTGCCGAATTCAGACTGCACGAAGACATCCAATCCTGGCTGAAGGCGGACAATGCGATTGACGGTCAAGACATCAAAGAACGCCTGATCGAACGCATCGAAAACGAATATGCCGCCAAAACCGAACTGGTCGGTAAGCAGGCAATGGCCGATTTCGAGCGCAACGTGATGTTGCAGGTCATCGACAACCAATGGCGCGAACACCTCGCCGCTATGGACTACCTGCGACAAGGCATACACCTGCGCAGCTATGCCCAAAAAAATCCGAAGCAGGAATATAAACGTGAAGCCTTTACCATGTTCCAAGACCTGTGGAACGGCATCAAATTCCATATTGCCTCCCTGCTTACCTCGGTTCAAATCGAACAAAACCCTGTCGCGGTGGTTGAAGAGCAACCCATCGGCAACATCCAGTCCATCCATTCCGAATCGCCCGATATGGAAGAACTTTTGGGTCAGTCGCAAACCGATTTGGTTACCGAGGCCTTTAATCCCGATGGAACGGATTTCAGCCCCGAAGCCTTGGAAGCGCGGGGACAAATCGTCCACCGCAACGACCCCTGCCCCTGCGGCAGCGGTTTGAAATACAAACAATGCCACGGCAAACTGGCTTAAGCGTTTGAACGCAAATGCCGTCTGAACATCCGATTTCCGGTTTCAGACGGCATTTTGCCTGAACCGCCACATCCGACTGCCATTCCGAAAAATCCCGATTTCGTACCGTCCGTACCAAAAACAGACATCCCGTCCGCCCCACATCATGATTCCATCCGACTTCATTGACGAGCTTTTAGCCAAAACCGATATTGTCGATATTATCGACGAGCAGGTTCCGCTGAAAAAAGGCGGGGCGAACTATATGGCGTGTTGCCCGTTCCACAAGGAAAAAACGCCGTCGTTTTCGGTCAGTCCGACCAAACAGTTTTACCACTGTTTCAGTTGCGGGGCGCACGGTTCGGCGATTGGTTTTGTGATGGAACATCAGGGGCTGTCGTTTCCGGAGGCGGTGCAGTTCCTTGCCGACCGCGTGGGTATGATTGTGCCTAAAGTGCGCGGGCAAAACGATAATCCCGAAGTCCGTGCCGAGCGCAAGAAAAAACAGCAGACGCTGGAGGAAACGACGGCTGCGGCAGCTGATTTTTATGCGCAACAGCTAAAATTCAATCCGGCGGCAAAAGCTTATTTGGACAAGCGCGGCTTGAGTGCAGAAGTTATCGCGCATTATGGTTTGGGCTACGCGCCCGACGGCTGGCAGCCTTTGGCGCAAGTGTTCCAACCGTATCCGAATACCGCGTTGGTGGATACGGGGATGGTGATTGACAATGAGGGGCGGTATTACGACCGCTTCCGCCATCGGATTATGTTCCCTATCCGCAATCCGCGCGGGCAGGTCATCGGTTTCGGCGGCAGGGTGCTGGACGACTCCAAACCCAAATATCTAAACTCTCCCGATACACCTTTGTTTGACAAAGGGAAAAACCTTTACGGCTTGTATGAGGGGCGTGCCGCTGTCAAGGAAGCGGAGCGGATTCTGGTGGTCGAAGGCTATATGGACGTGGTCGCGCTGGCACAGTTCGGCGTGGGCTACGGCGTGGCGGCCTTGGGCACGGCAACAACAGCGGAACACGTCAAAATCCTGATGCGTCAGGCGGACAGTATTTATTTCTGTTTCGACGGCGACAGCGCGGGGCGCAAAGCGGCTTGGCGCGCGCTGGAAAACGCGTTGCCGCAGTTGAAAGACGACAAATCGCTGCATTTTTTGTTCCTGCCCGAGGAACACGACCCCGACAGTTACATCCGTGCCTACGGCAAAGCGCAATTTGAAGACGCGCTTCTGAATCAAAGCAAGCCTTTGTCGGAGTATTTCTGGGAACACCTTTCAGACGGCATTCATCTCAATACGCAGGAAGGCAAGGCGGAATTGGTGAAAACCAGTTCGCCGCTTTTGGCGCAGATTACCGCGCCGGCATTGGCTTATTTGTTAAAACAACGGCTTAGCGAACTGGTCGGCATCGACCCCGACAACCTCGCGCAACTGCTAGGACAGGAAGCGCCGAAGCGGCACGTCAAACAAAAAAACTACAAACTGCCTCCGATTTCCGTCAAACAGCCCGTCATGCTGACGCTGGTACAGCGGCAAATCCGCAGCCTCTTGATAAATCCGGATTGGGCTGCATATATAGACCTGCCCGATTATCTGGCGTTGGACGGTGATTTCGCCTGCCTTGCCAATCTTGCCGAATCGATTAAAAACCATGCCGCCGTACCCGAAACCGCTCAGGTTTTAGAGTATATGCGCGGCTCGCCTTACGAAGAAACGATAACCCGAATCTTCCATTCAACGCACCAATCGGAAGAAATGAACAGCAGCAGTGAAGAAGATTGCGAGAATTTCCAAATCGGCATGAAAAAACTGCTCAATGAGTTAAAATACAGCCAAATCGAAGCATTGAAACAAAAAAGCCTGCAATCCGGCTTAAATGAAAGCGAGAAAAAACTTTTGCTGTCGTTGCTGACCGCAAAACAAAATTGACCGGCGGATTCCGCCACCCGTAAACCCGTTATGCCGTCTGAAAAGCACTTACCCCGGCTGCAACAACGACACCTGCAGAACACCCATCCCAAAAAGCCTTCAGACGGCATCAGAGTACCCGCTCTGCCACGCCTTCAGGTGCGTTCAAACGCAAACCGTCGGCACCTTACCAACAGAAAGCAGACAATGTCCAGAAACCAAAATCACGAAGAATATCAAGACGACACCCGTCCGTTAAGCATTGAAGAGCAACGCGCGCGCCTGCGTCAGCTCATCATCATGGGTAAAGAACGCGGCTACATCACCTACTCCGAAATCAACGACGCCCTGCCAGACGATATGTCTGATGCCGACCAAATAGACAATATCGTCAGCATGATTTCCGGTTTGGGCATCCAAGTTACCGAACACGCCCCCGATGCGGAAGACATATTGTTAAGCGACAATGCCGCCGTTACCGACGATGATGCCGTCGAAGAAGCCGAGGCCGCCCTTTCCAGTGCAGATTCCGAGTTCGGCAGAACCACCGACCCCGTCCGTATGTATATGCGCGAAATGGGGCAGGTCGACCTGCTGACCCGCGAAGACGAAATCATCATCGCAAAAAAAATTGAAAACGCCCTGAAAAATATGGTTCAGGCCATCTCCGCCTGCCCGGGATCCATTGCGGAAATCTTAGAACTCATCGAAAAAATCCGCAAAGACGAAATCCGCGTCGACGAAGTCGTAGAAGCCATTATCGACCCGAATGAAGTATTGCTCAACGAATTGGGCTTGGGGCACTTGGAAACCACAGCGCCCGAGAAACCTTCCAACGACAATTCGGACGAAAACGAAGACGACGAAGAATCGGAAGAAGATGCGGATGAAATCTCGGCAGCCAATCTCGCCGAATTGAAACAAAAAGTCATCGGCCACTTTGCCCAAATCGAAAAAGACTACAAAAAAATGATTGGCCGTTTGGAAAAACACCACAGCCGGCACAAAGACTATCTCGCCTACCGCGACGCGATTGCCAACAAACTGCTGGAAGTCCGTTTCGCCACCCGGCAAATCGACAGCCTCAGCAGCAGCCTGCGCGGGAAAGTAGAAAACATCCGCAAACTCGAACGCGAAATCCGCGACATCTGCCTCGACCGCGTCCATATGGAACGCGACTACTTCATCCAAAACTTCCTGCCCGAAATCACCAATCTAGAATGGATTGAAGAAGAAATCGCCAAAGGCAGGGTTTGGAGCGACGCGCTCGACCGCTTCCGCCACGCCATCCTCGAAAAACAAACCGAGTTGGCGGATATGGAAAAAGAAACCCGCATTTCCATCGAAGAGTTGAAAGAAATCAACAAAAATATGGTGTCGAGCGAAAAAGAAACCGCAGCCGCCAAACAGGAAATGATTCAGGCAAACTTGCGCCTCGTGATTTCCATCGCCAAAAAATATACCAACCGGGGCTTACAATTCCTTGATCTGATTCAGGAAGGCAACATCGGTTTGATGAAAGCGGTCGATAAGTTCGAATACCGCAGAGGCTATAAATTCTCCACCTACGCAACCTGGTGGATCCGCCAGGCAATTACACGCTCGATTGCCGATCAGGCGCGTACCATCCGCATTCCGGTACATATGATTGAAACCATCAACAAGATGAACCGCATCTCGCGCCAACACCTTCAAGAAACCGGCGAAGAACCCGATTCCGCCAAACTTGCCGAACTGATGCAGATGCCCGAAGACAAAATCCGCAAAATCATGAAAATCGCCAAAGAGCCGATTTCGATGGAAACCCCCATCGGCGACGACGACGATTCGCACTTGGGCGACTTCATCGAAGATGCCAACAATGTTGCGCCGGCCGATGCGGCAATGTACACCAGCCTGCACGAAGTAACCAAAGAAATCCTCGAAAGCCTGACACCGCGTGAGGCAAAAGTCCTGCGTATGCGTTTCGGCATCGATATGAACACCGACCACACGCTGGAAGAAGTCGGCAGACAGTTTGACGTAACGCGCGAACGCATCCGACAAATCGAGGCAAAAGCACTCCGCAAGCTGCGGCATCCGACAAGAAGCGACCGTTTGAGAAGTTTCTTGGACAGCGAAGACAGCAAGCTGTAAACCAAAAAACCGCAGGTTTCAAATACCTGCGGTTTTTTCTTACACAATAAACAACGCTTCCACATATCCCACACTCCTATCCCGAGACCTTTGCAAAATCCCCCAAAATCCCCTAAA
>NZ_KV815485.1:0-206 GCF_001814225.1 Neisseria sp. HMSC070F02
ACCTGCACCACGTCATTCCCACGAACCTACATTCTGTCATTCCCACGAAAGTGGGAATCCAGGATTCAGGGACGGAGAAACCTTTTTTCCCGATAAGTTTCCGCACCGACCGGTCTGGATTCCCGCCTGCGCGGGAATGACGGTTCGGGTATTTCTGATGATTCGGCGAGCCGTAGCAACTGTATTTTTCACCCCGTCGGGCAAAA
>NZ_KV815486.1:0-270 GCF_001814225.1 Neisseria sp. HMSC070F02
GGGCTTATTCAAATTAGGGACACGCCCTAATATTTACCAACTGAATATTGTTAAGCGGGGCGTGAAACTCAAGTTGAGACCTTTGCAAAATTCCCCAAAATCCCCTAAATTCCCACCAAGACATTTAGGGGATTTCTCATGAGCCCCTTCTTCCAGCAAACCGCCCAAGCCATGATTGCCAAACACATCGACCGTTTCCCGCTATTGAAGTTGGACCGGGTGATTGATTGGCAGCTGATCGAACAATACCTGAACCGTCAAAGAACCCGT
>NZ_KV815487.1:0-1728 GCF_001814225.1 Neisseria sp. HMSC070F02
GGCGAGGCAACGCCGTACTTGTTTTTGTTAATCCACTATAAAGTGCCGCGTGTGTTTTTTTATGGCGTTTTAAAAAGCCGAGACTGCATCCGGGCAGCAGCGCATCGGCCCGCACGAGGTCTGCGCTTGAATTGTGTTGTAGAAACACAACGTTTTTTGAAAAAATAAGCTATTGTTTTATATCAAAATATAATCATTTTTAAAATAAAGGTTGCGGCATTTATCAGATATTTGTTCTGAAAAATGGTTTTTTGCGGGGGGGGGGGTATAATTGAAGACGTATCGGGTGTTTGCCCGATGTTTTTAGGTTTTTATCAAATTTACAAAAGGAAGCCGATATGCGAAAAAAACTTACTGCCCTCGTATTGTCCGCACTGCCGCTTGCGGCCGTTGCCGATGTCAGCCTGTACGGCGAAATCAAAGCCGGCGTGGAAGGCAGGAACTACCAGCTGCAATTGACCGAGCAGCCCTCAAAGGCTCAAGGTCAAACGAACAATCAGGTAAAAGTTACTAAGGCAAAAAGCCGCATCAGGACGAAAATCAGCGATTTCGGCTCGTTTATCGGCTTTAAGGGGAGCGAGGATTTGGGCGAAGGGCTGAAGGCTGTTTGGCAGCTTGAGCAAGACGTATCCGTTGCCGGCGGCGGCGCGACCCAGTGGGGCAACAGGGAATCCTTTGTCGGCTTGGCAGGCGAATTCGGTACGCTGCGCGCCGGTCGCGTTGCAAATCAGTTTGACGATGCCAGCCAAGCCATTGATCCTTGGGACAGCAACAATGATGTGGCTTCGCAATTGGGTATTTTCAAACGCCACGACGATATGCCGGTTTCCGTACGCTACGACTCTCCGGACTTTTCCGGTTTCAGCGGCAGCGTCCAATTCGTTCCGGCTCAAAACAGCAAGTCCGCCTATACGCCGGCTTATGTGGATGAGCAGAGTAAGTATCATGCGGCTGTTGTCGGCAAGCCCGGATCGGATGTGTATTATGCCGGTCTGAATTATAAAAATGGCGGTTTTGCCGGGAACTATGCCTTTAAATATGCGAGACACGCCAATGTCGGACGTGATGCTTTTGAGTTGTTCTTGCTCGGCAGCGGGAGTGATCAAGCCAAAGGTACCGATCCCTTGAAAAACCATCAGGTACACCGCCTGACGGGCGGCTATGAGGAAGGCGGCTTGAATCTCGCCTTGGCGGCCCAGTTGGATTTGTCTGAAAATGCCGACAAAACCAAAAACAGTACGACCGAAATTGCCGCCACTGCTTCCTACCGCTTCGGTAATGCAGTTCCGCGCATCAGCTATGCCCATGGTTTCGACTTTATCGAACGCGGTAAAAAAGGCGAAAATACCAGCTACGATCAAATCATCGCCGGCGTTGATTATGATTTTTCCAAACGCACTTCCGCCATCGTGTCTGGCGCTTGGCTGAAACGCAATACCGGCATCGGCAACTACACTCAAATTAATGCCGCCTCCGTCGGTTTGCGCCACAAATTCTAAATATCGGGGCGGTGAAGCGGATAGCTTTGTTTTTGACGGCTCGCCTTCATTCTTTGATTGCAATCTGACTGCCAATCTGCTTCAGCCCCAAACAAAAATCCGGATACGGAAGAAAAACGGCAATAAAGACAGCAAATACCGTCTGAAAGATTTTCAGACGGTATTTCGCATTTTCGGCTTGGTTTGCACATATAGTGAGACCTTTGCAAAAATAGTCTGTTAACGAAAT
>NZ_KV815488.1:0-329 GCF_001814225.1 Neisseria sp. HMSC070F02
TGCTAAGTTAAATTGAGGACACGCCCTAGATAACCAGACCAAATTCCCATTAACTAATTGTCTTAAAATCTGAATTTGAGATTCTATTTAAAATGCCATTGGCATTTCTTTAAATGCAGCCCCAAATGCTCTTTGGGAATGCCGTTAAACTTACGTAAATGGCTAAATTCACTAATATCAAGCACATCATAACTACGAAAGGTATCCGTGTATACAATGCCATCAGGCTTAACTTTCTTTCGGATAATTGGCAACAATGTCGCTGATTGCGCATTAGGAACAACGACGGTATAAACCTTATATATTGCGTCCCTAAGAAGGGACGATTA
>NZ_KV815489.1:0-1108 GCF_001814225.1 Neisseria sp. HMSC070F02
CATGCTAAGTTAAATTGAGGACACGCCCTAATTTAAAATTAGATTTCTACTCTGAAGTTATTATAAAAGATTCTTGCCCTAATGATTTGTTAGAAAATGGTGAGACTATTAAAGGAAAAAAAGGAGTGGTATTAGGTATAAGCGAAGAAGATGGTATAATCTATGGCTATACTATTTTACTTTTTGATATAAAATATTGTATATATATAGATAAGAAATATATTATACCGACTGGAAAAAAATTCTCTCGCGATGATTTTTATTAGCTAATTTAAGTAATTTAAGCAAGTTTTTTAGATACTGAAACTGGTAATTATGTTTATGTAAGCATAAGGAGTTCAGATTGAAGGATTCTACAGGGCAAATGAGGCTGGCAACCAAGGATTTGGCGGAAGCCATTAAACGAGGAGAAGTACGTAGTTCTGCTTTTACAACAAAGCAACTAAAGGCAATCGAAAAAGGAGAATCTAAAATACCGGATTATACTTGGCATCATCATCAGGATACTGGACGTATGCAGCTTGTACCTGAATGGGAACATTCTAAAACCGGTCACATAGGAGGGACGGCAATGGATAAAGGTAAATGATTATGTGGAAAATTTATAAAGAAAATAGCACCGACTTAAATTTTGCCATAGGCAGTATATATTGCCAAGCAATCAATCTTACCGAATTTAAAATGTGGGTCGAAAAAATCATAAGGGAAGTGGATTTAGATGAAATTCCAAATTATTTTTTTGATTTGATAGATTTTCAATCACTATACGATCTGATTGATATTATAGGATTTGTTCCCGAAAATAACTTATCAAAAAATCAGGATAATGCATTAACCGGTATTGCTTTTTTAAGGGGGATAGATGTCTACGATCCTCCCATTTCAAAAGAAAAAGCATTAAAAGCCTTAAAGAAACATCCTGAAATTTATCAGAGGTTTCAGCATTTCTTTCCGTTTGTAGAACTGCCCCCGCTTTAAACAGTCAAAATGCCGTCTGAAAGCCATTTCCGCCGCTCAGACGGCATTTTTGCCTCTTTCGTTTACAAACCCTTAAAATCCATTTACACTCAAACTCGTTCAAAACAAAACAAACCCTGCCATGAAAACC
>NZ_KV815490.1:0-276 GCF_001814225.1 Neisseria sp. HMSC070F02
CCAGCTACGACTTCCCCGGCGACGACTGCCCGATCGTACAAGGTTCCGCACTGAAAGCCTTGGAAGGCGATGCCGCTTACGAAGAAAAAATCTTCGAATTGGCTGCTGCATTGGATAGCTACATCCCGACTCCCGAGCGTGCCGTGGACAAACCTTTCTTGTTGCCTATCGAAGACGTATTCTCTATTTCCGGTCGTGGTACAGTAGTAACCGGTCGTGTAGAGCGCGGTATCATCCACGTCGGTGACGAGATCGAAATCGTCGGTCTGAAAGAAA
>NZ_KV815490.1:376-16917 GCF_001814225.1 Neisseria sp. HMSC070F02
GCGTATTGCTGCGCGGTACCAAACGTGAAGACGTAGAGCGTGGTCAAGTATTGGCTAAACCGGGTACAATCACTCCTCACACCAAGTTCAAAGCAGAAGTATACGTACTGAGCAAAGAAGAGGGCGGCCGCCATACCCCGTTCTTCGCCAACTACCGTCCCCAATTCTACTTCCGTACCACCGACGTAACCGGCGCGGTTACTTTGGAAGAAGGTGTGGAAATGGTAATGCCGGGCGAGAACGTAACCATCACCGTAGAACTGATTGCGCCTATCGCTATGGAAGAAGGCCTGCGCTTTGCGATTCGCGAAGGCGGTCGTACCGTGGGTGCCGGCGTGGTTTCTTCTGTTATCGCTTAAGTTTAGAGGCCAATAGCTCAATTGGTAGAGTATCGGTCTCCAAAACCGAGGGTTGGGGGTTCGAGACCCTCTTGGCCTGCCAAATAAAAAATTAACCGGCCTTGTGCCGGTTAATTTTTTTTTGTATTTGTTATTTAGTAAACTCTCTTGCCATTTACATGGATTGAGAATAGACAGATGCTATGATGGATAAATAATATGACAGAACATACGCCTGAAAAAAAGAACGTTAAAGTGGATCAACTGGTTGTTCAAGATAAAGAATCTGCATCTAATTCCGGTAAGGAAGGGTTTTTTGCATATTTCTCAAATTCTTGGTCCGAATTCAAAAAGGTGGTTTGGCCTAAGCGTGAAGATGCTGTCAGAATGACTGTATTTGTTATAGTGTTTGTTGCTGTGCTTTCTATATTTATCTATGCGGCAGATACAGCAATTTCGTGGTTATTTTTTGATGTATTGCTGAGAAGGGAAGGTTGAGATGTCGAAAAAATGGTATGTTGTACAGGCGTATTCGGGGTTTGAGAAGAATGTCCAACGAATATTGGAAGAGCGCATTGCCCGTGAGGAGATGGGAGATTATTTCGGACAAATTCTGGTGCCTGTAGAGAAAGTTGTTGATATCCGCAATGGTCGTAAGACTATTAGTGAAAGAAAGTCATATCCTGGTTATGTGCTAGTTGAGATGGAAATGACAGATGACTCTTGGCATCTTGTAAAAAGCACCCCCCGTGTTTCCGGTTTTATTGGAGGGAGGGCTAATAGACCTACGCCGATTAGTCAGAGAGAGGCTGAAATTATTTTACAGCAGGTTCAGACCGGCATAGAGAAGCCGAAACCAAAAGTTGAATTTGAGGTCGGTCAACAGGTTCGTGTAAATGAAGGGCCGTTTGCGGATTTTAACGGGGTGGTTGAGGAGGTCAATTATGAACGGAATAAGTTACGCGTGTCTGTTCAGATATTTGGTAGAGAAACACCCGTTGAGCTGGAGTTCAGCCAGGTTGAAAAGATTAACTGATTTTTATACTTGAAAAAAAAGCAATAAGAGGATAGAATCAAAAATTAACTTGGGGAGCGGAAATGGTTCCGCGTCTTACCCGTTTTTAGGAGTTCGTTAAGTGGCAAAGAAAATTATCGGCTATATTAAACTGCAAATTCCTGCAGGTAAAGCCAATCCATCTCCTCCGGTTGGTCCTGCTTTGGGTCAGCGCGGTTTGAATATTATGGAATTTTGTAAGGCATTTAATGCTGCAACCCAAGGTATGGAGCCTGGCTTACCGATTCCGGTTGTGATTACTGCATTTGCAGATAAATCATTCACATTTTTGATGAAAACCCCGCCAGCTTCTATCTTGTTGAAAAAGGCTGCCGGTTTGCAAAAAGGTAGTTCTAATCCTCTGACCAACAAAGTGGGTAAATTGACCCGTGCCCAGTTGGAAGAAATTGCTAAAACTAAAGATCCTGATTTGACTGCTGCTGACTTGGATGCGGCTGTCCGTACTATAGCAGGTTCTGCTCGCTCAATGGGCTTGGATGTGGAGGGTGTTGTATAATGGCTAAAGTATCTAAACGCTTGAAAGCTCTTCGCTCTTCTGTGGAAGCCAATAAATTATATGCAATTGATGAAGCAATTGCTTTGGTAAAAAAAGCAGCGACTGCTAAATTTGACGAGTCTGTTGACGTATCTTTCAACTTGGGCGTTGATCCGCGTAAATCTGACCAAGTTATCCGTGGTTCGGTCGTTCTGCCTAAAGGCACCGGTAAGATAACCCGTGTGGCTGTATTTACTCAAGGTGCAAATGCAGAAGCTGCTAAAGAAGCTGGTGCAGATATCGTCGGTTTCGAAGATTTGGCTGCTGAAATCAAAGCAGGCAATCTGAACTTTGACGTTGTTATTGCTTCTCCCGATGCAATGCGTATTGTTGGTCAATTGGGTACCATCTTGGGTCCTCGTGGTCTGATGCCAAACCCTAAAGTAGGTACGGTTACCCCTAATGTTGCCGAAGCAGTAAAAAATGCAAAAGCAGGTCAAGTGCAGTACCGTACCGACAAGGCAGGTATTGTTCATGCAACGATTGGTCGTGCTTCATTCGCTGAAGCTGATTTGAAAGAGAACTTTGATGCGTTGCTGGATGCTATCGTTAAAGCCAAGCCTGCTGCCGCTAAAGGTCAGTATCTGAAAAAAGTTGCTGTGTCTAGCACCATGGGTTTGGGTATTCGCGTTGATACATCAAGCGTAAATAACTAATCTTAAGGAATTTTCAAGCAGTTTGGTTTTCTGGGCTGCTTGAATTTGGGCTACTTAAAATTAAGTAGATGTCCAAGACCGTAGGGATCGTAAGATTTAATCGTAACTGCCCTACGCAGACGGTAGTCCTGAAACACATTGCAAGATTGCTTGTAAGATGTCTTTTTAGGTTACCGCGCTGGTGGGATATCGTTTTGGTATCCTGTTTATAAACAGTGGGAGGTAGACCTTGAGTCTCAATATTGAAACCAAGAAAGTGGCGGTCGAGGAAATTAGCGCGGCAATTGCTAATGCTCAAACCCTCGTAGTCGCTGAATATCGCGGTATCAGTGTTTCCAGTATGACTGAGCTTCGTGCGAATGCACGTAAAGAAGGCGTTTATTTGCGCGTTCTGAAAAATACTTTGGCTCGTCGTGCAGTGCAAGGTACTTCATTTGCAGAATTGGCCGATCAAATGGTTGGTCCGTTGGTTTACGCTGCTTCTGAAGATGCTGTTGCTGCTGCTAAAGTGTTGCACCAATTCGCGAAAAAAGATGACAAAATTGTCGTTAAAGCCGGTTCTTACAATGGCGAAGTAATGAATGCTGCTCAGGTTGCTGAGTTGGCTTCTATTCCGAGCCGCGAAGAGCTGTTGTCCAAACTGTTGTTCGTTATGCAAGCTCCTGTATCGGGCTTTGCGCGCGGTTTGGCTGCTTTGGCAGAGAAAAAAGCCGGCGAAGAAGCCGCTTAATCGATTTTGTTTCTGTTAATCAATTATTTTTTAATACAATATTTGGAGTAAAATAGCATGGCTATTACTAAAGAAGACATTTTGGAAGCAGTTGGTTCTTTGACCGTAATGGAATTGAACGACTTGGTTAAAGCTTTTGAAGAAAAATTCGGTGTTTCTGCTGCTGCTGTTGCAGTTGCAGGTCCTGCTGGTGCCGGTGCTGCCGATGCTGAAGAAAAAACCGAATTTGATGTCGTTTTGGCTTCTGCCGGTGATCAAAAAGTCGGCGTGATTAAAGTTGTCCGTGCAATTACCGGTTTGGGTCTGAAAGAAGCTAAAGACATCGTTGACGGTGCACCTAAAACCATTAAAGAGGGTGTTTCTAAAGCTGAAGCCGAAGACATCCAAAAACAACTGGAAGAAGCCGGCGCTAAAGTCGAAATCAAATAATTTGATGCTTCTTATGAAGGCTGGCAGTTTTCTGCCAGCCTTATTTTGCTTCTTAAAATAAGCATTAAGTATTGTTTACATTTATTTGCATAGTTTTTATCAAATCATTGCAAATAAATGTAAACATCAGATTGATGCGTGCCGTTGCTTTCAGACGGCCTATTATTGAAAATTACTTTTCGGAGTGTATATGAGCTATTCGTTTACCGAGAAAAAACGTATCCGTAAGAGTTTTGCAAAGCGGGAAAATGTTTTGGAAGTTCCTTTCTTGCTGGCAACCCAAATTGATTCTTATGCGAAGTTTTTGCAGCTGGAAAATGCTTTTGACAAACGTACCGATGACGGTCTGCAGGCGGCATTTAATTCTATTTTCCCGATTGTGAGCCATAACGGTTATGCGCGATTGGAGTTTGTGCATTACACATTGGGCGAGCCTTTGTTCGATATTCCCGAATGTCAGTTGCGCGGAATCACTTATGCAGCCCCCTTGCGCGCGCGTATCCGTTTGGTGATTTTGGATAAGGAAGCATCTAAACCGACGGTAAAAGAAGTTCGTGAAAACGAAGTGTATATGGGCGAAATTCCGTTGATGACCCCGAGCGGTTCTTTTGTGATTAACGGCACAGAGCGTGTGATTGTCTCCCAGTTGCACCGTTCGCCCGGCGTATTCTTCGAGCATGACAAAGGTAAGACGCACTCTTCCGGCAAATTGTTATTCTCCGCCCGCATCATTCCCTACCGTGGTTCATGGTTGGATTTTGAATTTGATCCGAAAGATTTGCTGTATTTCCGTATCGACCGCCGCCGTAAAATGCCGGTAACGATTTTGTTGAAGGCTTTAGGCTACAACAATGAGCAAATCTTGGATATTTTCTACGACAAAGAAACGTTCTATTTGTCTTCAAACGGTGTTCAAACCGATTTGGTCGCAGACCGTCTGAAAGGCGAAACTGCCAAGGTCGATATCTTGGATAAAGAAGGCAATGTATTGGTTGCCAAAGGTAAGCGCATTACTGCGAAAAATATCCGTGATATTACCAATGCAGGCCTGACCCGTTTGGATGTAGAACCGGAAAGCCTGCTGGGCAAAGCATTGGCTGCCGATCTGATTGATTCGGAAACCGGCGAGGTATTGGCTTCTGCCAATGATGAAATTACAGAAGAGTTGTTGGCCAAATTTGATATCAACGGCGTAAAAGAAATTACGACCCTTTATATCAATGAGCTGGATCAGGGTGCTTATATCTCCAATACCTTGCGTACGGATGAGACTGCCGGCCGGCAGGCGGCTCGTGTTGCGATTTACCGTATGATGCGTCCGGGCGAACCGCCCACCGAAGAGGCGGTCGAGCAATTGTTTAACCGCTTGTTCTTCAGTGAAGACAGCTACGATCTGTCCCGCGTAGGCCGTATGAAATTTAATACGCGCACATACGAACAAAAACTGTCCGAAGCCCAACAAAACTCTTGGTACGGCCGCCTGCTGAACGAAACGTTTGCCGGTGCTGCCGACAAAGGCGGTTATGTCCTGAGCGTCGAAGATATTGTCGCCTCGATTGCGACTTTGGTCGAGTTGCGTAACGGCCATGGCGAAGTGGACGATATCGATCACTTGGGCAACCGCCGAGTACGTTCGGTAGGCGAGCTGACTGAAAACCAATTCCGTAGCGGTTTGGCCCGTGTGGAACGTGCCGTAAAAGAACGTTTGAATCAGGCGGAATCAGAAAACTTGATGCCGCACGATTTGATTAATGCAAAACCTGTTTCTGCCGCTATTAAAGAATTCTTCGGCTCCAGCCAATTGAGTCAGTTTATGGATCAGACCAATCCCTTGTCTGAAGTAACCCATAAACGCCGCGTATCCGCATTGGGTCCGGGCGGTTTGACCCGCGAACGTGCAGGATTTGAGGTGCGGGACGTGCATCCGACCCACTACGGTCGCGTATGTCCGATTGAAACGCCTGAAGGTCCGAACATCGGTTTGATCAACTCATTGTCCGTTTATGCGCGCACCAATGATTACGGTTTCTTGGAAACGCCTTACCGCCGCGTTATCGACGGCAAAGTAACCGAGGAAATCGATTACTTGTCTGCCATCGAAGAAGGCCGCTATGTGATTGCACAGGCGAATGCCGATTTGGATTCAGATGGCAATCTGATTGGCGATTTGGTTACCTGTCGTGAAAAAGGCGAAACCATTATGGCAACGCCCGACCGCGTCCAATATATGGACGTGGCAACTGGTCAAGTGGTATCCGTTGCAGCATCCCTGATTCCGTTCTTGGAACATGATGACGCGAACCGCGCATTGATGGGTGCCAACATGCAACGTCAGGCAGTGCCTTGCTTGCGTCCTGAAAAACCGATGGTCGGTACCGGTATCGAGCGTTCCGTTGCCGTTGACTCTGCTACTGCAATCGTTGCCCGCCGAGGCGGCGTGGTCGAGTATGTCGATGCCAACCGTGTTGTGATTCGTGTCCATGACGACGAAGCGACTGCCGGCGAAGTGGGTGTCGATATTTACAACTTGGTTAAATTTACCCGTTCCAACCAGTCTACCAATATCAATCAGCGTCCTGCCGTCAAAGCCGGCGATGTTTTGCAGCGCGGCGATTTGGTGGCCGACGGCGCGTCCACCGATTTGGGCGAATTGGCTTTGGGTCAAAATATGACCATCGCCTTCATGCCGTGGAACGGTTACAACTACGAAGACTCGATTCTGATTTCCGAAAAAGTGGCTGCGGACGACCGCTATACTTCGATTCACATTGAGGAATTGAATGTCGTTGCCCGCGATACCAAGCTGGGTGCGGAAGACATTACCCGCGATATTCCGAACTTGTCCGAGCGTATGCAAAACCGTTTGGACGAATCCGGTATCGTTTATATCGGTGCGGAAGTAGAAGCCGGCGATGTGTTGGTAGGCAAAGTAACGCCTAAAGGCGAAACCCAGCTGACGCCGGAAGAAAAACTGCTGCGCGCCATCTTCGGTGAAAAAGCATCTGACGTAAAAGATACTTCATTGCGTATGCCTACCGGTATGAGCGGTACGGTTATCGACGTTCAAGTTTTTACCCGCGAAGGCATCCAACGCGACAAACGCGCCCAATCCATTATCGATTCCGAGTTGAAACGCTACCGTTTGGATTTGAACGACCAATTGCGTATTTTCGACAACGACGCATTCGACCGTATCGAGCGTATGATTGTCGGTCAGAAAGCCAACGGCGGTCCGATGAAGCTGGCCAAAGGCAGCGAAATCACGACCGAATATCTGGCGGGTCTGCCGAGCAGGCACGATTGGTTCGATATCCGTCTGGCTGATGAAGATTTGGCCAAACAGTTGGAACTGATTAAATTGAGCCTGCAACAAAAACGCGAAGAAGCGGACGAGTTATACGAAATCAAGAAGAAAAAACTGACCCAAGGCGACGAATTGCAACCCGGCGTACAAAAAATGGTGAAAGTTTTTATCGCCATCAAACGCCGTCTGCAAGCCGGCGACAAAATGGCGGGCCGCCACGGTAACAAAGGCGTGGTATCGCGCATTCTGCCAGTGGAAGACATGCCTTACATGGCGGACGGCCGTCCGGTAGACATCGTACTGAACCCATTGGGCGTACCTTCCCGTATGAACATCGGTCAGATTTTGGAAGTTCACTTGGGTTGGGCAGCAAAAGGTATCGGCGAGCGTATCGACCGTATGCTGAAAGAGCAACGCAAAGCCAGCGAGCTGCGTGAATTCTTGAACAAGCTCTACAACGGTAGCGGCAAGAAAGAAGATTTGGATGCCCTGACTGATGAAGAAATCATCGAACTGGCCTCCAACCTGCGTAAAGGTGCATCTTTCGCCTCTCCTGTATTCGACGGTGCGAAAGAGTCTGAAATCCGCGAAATGTTGAACTTGGCTTATCCGAGCGACGATCCTGAGGTTGAAAAACTGGGCTTCAACGACAGTAAAACCCAAATCACGCTGTATGACGGCCGTTCAGGCGAAGCATTTGACCGCAAGGTTACAGTAGGTGTGATGCACTATCTGAAACTGCACCACTTGGTTGACGAAAAAATGCACGCGCGTTCTACCGGTCCGTACAGTCTGGTTACCCAGCAGCCTTTGGGCGGTAAAGCCCAGTTCGGCGGCCAACGTTTCGGCGAGATGGAGGTTTGGGCATTGGAAGCATACGGCGCGGCATACACGCTGCAAGAGATGCTGACTGTGAAGTCTGACGACGTGAACGGCCGTACCAAAATGTACGAAAACATCGTCAAAGGCGAACACAAAATCGATGCCGGTATGCCCGAGTCCTTCAACGTATTGGTCAAAGAGATTCGCTCACTGGGCTTGGATATCGATTTGGAACGTTACTAAACAAAAGTTTTCAGACGGCCTTTCAGGGTCGTCTGAAAAAGTGGTTTCAGAATAAGAATGAAGCAATCGGCATTTAGGCCGTCTGAAATCAAAAGTACCGTTTCCCCATATCGAAAATCCGCCATGCGGTAAAAATACTTCCTTCAAGGAGCAAAAATGAATTTGTTGAACTTATTTAATCCGTTGCAAACTGCCGGCATGGAAGAAGAGTTTGATGCCATTAAAATCGGTATTGCCTCTCCCGAAACCATCCGCTCATGGTCTTATGGCGAAGTCAAAAAACCTGAAACCATCAACTACCGTACGTTCAAACCTGAGCGTGACGGTTTGTTCTGTGCCAAAATCTTTGGCCCGGTCAAAGACTACGAATGCTTGTGCGGAAAATACAAACGCTTGAAATTTAAAGGCGTAACGTGTGAAAAATGCGGCGTGGAAGTAACCCTGTCCAAAGTGCGCCGCGAACGCATGGGCCATATCGAATTGGCTGCGCCCGTCGCACATATTTGGTTCTTAAAATCCCTGCCTTCCCGCTTGGGTATGGTACTGGACATGACTTTGCGCGATATCGAGCGCGTATTGTACTTTGAAGCATTTGTGGTAACCGATCCCGGTATGACTCCGCTGCAACGCCGCCAATTGCTGACTGAAGACGATTACTACAACAAGCTGGACGAATACGGCGACGATTTCGATGCCAAAATGGGTGCGGAAGGTATCCGCGAATTGCTGCGTACCCTGAATGTAGCGGGCGAAATCGAAATCCTGCGCCAAGAGTTGGAATCGACCGGATCCGACACCAAAATCAAAAAAATCGCCAAACGTTTGAAAGTATTGGAAGCCTTCCACCGTTCCGGTATGAAGCTGGAATGGATGATTATGGACGTGCTGCCGGTATTGCCGCCTGATTTGCGTCCGTTGGTTCCATTGGATGGCGGTCGTTTTGCCACTTCCGATTTGAACGATTTGTACCGTCGCGTCATCAACCGTAACAACCGTCTGAAACGCCTGCTGGAACTGCACGCGCCCGACATTATCGTCCGCAACGAAAAACGTATGTTGCAAGAAGCAGTTGACTCGCTGTTGGATAACGGCCGTCGCGGTAAAGCCATGACCGGCGCCAACAAACGCCCGCTGAAATCATTGGCTGACATGATTAAAGGTAAAGGCGGACGCTTCCGTCAAAACCTGCTGGGTAAACGTGTGGACTACTCCGGCCGTTCCGTGATTACCGTAGGCCCATACCTGCGTCTGCACCAATGCGGTCTGCCGAAAAAAATGGCTTTGGAGTTGTTCAAACCATTCATTTTCCACAAATTGGAAAAACAAGGTTTGGCTTCTACCGTTAAAGCTGCGAAAAAACTGGTAGAACAAGAAGTACCTGAAGTATGGGATATCTTGGAAGAAGTGATCCGCGAACATCCGATTATGCTGAACCGTGCGCCAACCCTGCACCGTTTGGGTATTCAAGCGTTCGAACCTATCCTGATTGAAGGTAAAGCGATTCAGTTACACCCATTGGTGTGTGCCGCATTTAACGCCGACTTTGACGGTGACCAAATGGCTGTACACGTTCCATTGAGCTTGGAAGCACAAATGGAAGCGCGCACCCTGATGCTGGCTTCAAACAACGTATTGTCTCCAGCCAACGGCGAACCGATTATCGTACCTTCCCAAGACATCGTATTGGGTTTGTACTACATGACCCGCGACCGTATCAATGCCAAAGGCGAAGGCAGCCTGTTTGCCGATGTGAAAGAAGTGCATCGTGCATACCATACCAAACAGGTCGAGCTGGGTACGAAAATTACCGTACGTCTGCGCGAATGGGTGAAAAACGAAGCAGGTGAGTTTGAACCTGTCGTTAACCGTTACGAAACAACCGTCGGCCGTGCATTGTTGAGCGAAATCCTGCCGAAAGGCCTGCCGTTTGAATATGTCAACAAGGCATTGAAGAAAAAAGAAATTTCTAAACTGATTAACGCATCGTTCCGCCTGTGCGGCTTGCGCGATACGGTTATCTTTGCTGACCACCTGATGTACACCGGTTTCGGATTTGCGGCAAAAGGCGGTATTTCCATTGCCGTTGACGATATGGAAATCCCGAAAGAAAAAGCGGCCTTGCTGGCTGAAGCCAATGCCGAGGTTAAAGAAATCGAAGACCAATACCGTCAAGGTTTGGTTACCAATGGCGAACGTTACAACAAAGTAGTGGATATTTGGGGTCGTGCCGGCGATAAAATCGCTAAAGCGATGATGGATAACTTGTCCAAACAAAAAGTTATCGACCGTGCCGGCAACGAAGTCGATCAAGAGTCATTCAACTCCATTTATATGATGGCGGACTCCGGTGCCCGTGGTTCTGCGGCTCAGATTAAACAGTTGTCCGGTATGCGCGGGTTGATGGCTAAACCTGACGGCTCGATTATTGAAACGCCGATTACCTCAAACTTCCGCGAAGGCCTGACCGTATTGCAATACTTTATTGCGACCCACGGTGCGCGTAAGGGTTTGGCGGATACCGCATTGAAAACCGCGAACTCCGGTTACCTGACCCGTCGTCTGGTAGACGTAACTCAAGATTTGGTCGTTGTTGAAGACGATTGCGGTACTTCAGACGGCTTTGTCATGAAGGCAGTGGTACAAGGCGGTGATGTGATTGAAGCATTGCGCGATCGTATTTTGGGCCGTGTTACTGCGTCTGACGTTGTCGATCCGTCAAGCGGCGAGACCTTGGTTGAAGCAGGCACGTTGTTGACTGAAAAACTGGTGGATATGATTGACCAATCCGGTGTCGATGAAGTCAAAGTCCGTACGCCGATTACTTGTAAAACCCGCCACGGTTTGTGCGCGCACTGTTACGGCCGCGACTTGGCGCGCGGCAAACTGGTCAATGCCGGAGAGGCAGTCGGCGTGATTGCCGCCCAATCAATCGGCGAACCGGGTACCCAGCTGACTATGCGTACGTTCCACATCGGTGGTGCGGCATCCCGTGCGGCAGCAGCCAGCCAAGTGGAAGCCAAATCCAACGGTACGGCACGATTCAGCAGCCAAATGCGTTATGTTGCCAACAATAAAGGCGAGTTGGTTGTCATCGGCCGTTCTTGTGAAGTCGTGATTCACGATGACATCGGCCGTGAACGCGAACGCCACAAAGTACCTTACGGTGCCATCCTGCTGGTACAAGACGGTATGGCCATTAAAGCCGGTCAAACCTTGGCAACCTGGGATCCGCATACCCGTCCGATGATTACCGAACACGCAGGTATGGTGAAATTCGAAAACGTGGAAGAGGGCGTTACCGTTGCCAAACAAACCGATGATGTAACCGGTTTGTCCACTTTGGTAGTGATCGACGGTAAACGTCGTTCCTCTAGTGCTTCCAAACTGCTGCGTCCGACTGTGAAACTCTTGGACGAAAACGGCGTGGAAATCTGTATTCCCGGTACTTCTACTCCGGTATCCATGGCATTCCCCGTTGGTGCGGTGATTACCGTACGCGAAGGTCAGGAAATCGGTAAAGGCGACGTATTGGCGCGTATCCCGCAAGCCTCTTCCAAAACCCGCGACATTACCGGTGGTCTGCCGCGCGTTGCCGAATTGTTTGAAGCACGCGTGCCGAAAGATGCCGGTATGTTGGCGGAAATTACCGGTACCGTTTCCTTCGGCAAAGAGACCAAAGGCAAGCAACGTCTGATTATTACCGACGTGGACGGCGTAGCATACGAGACTTTGATTTCCAAAGAGAAACAGATTTTGGTACACGACGGTCAAGTGGTAAACCGCGGCGAAACCATTGTGGACGGCGCGGTCGATCCGCACGATATTCTGCGTCTGCAAGGTATCGAAGCACTGGCACGCTACATTGTCCAAGAGGTGCAAGAGGTTTACCGTCTGCAAGGTGTGAAGATTTCCGACAAACACATCGAAGTCATCATCCGTCAAATGTTGCGCCGTGTGAACATTGCGGATGCCGGCGAAACCGGCTTCATTACCGGCGAGCAGGTCGAACGCGGCGATGTGATGGCTGCCAATGAAAAAGCTTTGGAAGAAGGCAAAGAACCGGCACGTTACGAAAACGTATTGCTGGGTATTACCAAAGCCTCCCTGTCTACCGACAGCTTCATTTCTGCTGCATCGTTCCAAGAAACGACCCGTGTTCTGACCGAAGCCGCGATTATGGGCAAACAAGACGAACTGCGCGGTTTAAAAGAGAACGTCATCGTCGGCCGCCTGATTCCTGCCGGTACCGGTTTGACTTATCACCGCAGCCGTCATCAGCAATGGCAAGGGGTAGAGCAGGAGACTGCTGAGACCCAAGTAACGGATGAATAATCTTCGGCGCGTTTATTCAATACAAAACCGCAAGCTTTAAGCTTGCGGTTTTTCTTTGTCCGATTAAGGCAAAAACAAGCGTTTTCGTCATTTTGAGGCGTGTGGATTATTCCTTAGGTATTTTCGGGCCGGAGACCAACGAGGTGGCGGGTGTCGTCGGTACGTCCGGAGACCAAAATAACTTTGCCAGGGATGTTGGTTTCGGCGGTCAAAAAAAGTAGCGTCTTAATGTTTTCCATTTAAACAAATGTCGTCTGAAACTTCAGACGGCATTTCCTTTAAAAAATAAATATGAAACCCAGAAATCTCTTTTTTGCAGGCTGCCTGCTGACTTCGGCGACGTTTGCCGAGGATATCGGCGTACCTGTCGAACTGATTAACGTCGGTAATCGGATTGCGATGCCGTCTGAAGGGGAAAGCCTCGCCCTCCTGCCGTTTGCCGAGGATGTACCGCCGGTTCGCGATGCAATGCCGTCTGAAGTTCCTAAAAGCGCGGCAGGCGGCGATGTTCGGGGTAACCGGATGGGAATGCCGATTAACATCGGATGAGCGCGGCTTTATGGCATAAAAAACTGTCGTGGAAAGGATTTACACCCCAAATAAATTTCCGTTACAACAAGATCAACAGCAATATGCCCGCCTTTTATTCGCGCAGCGGCAAGGAACGGTTTGTCAGTATAGAAAAAACGTATTGACAGTATTTTCTTCAGTCGTCCGACTGATTGTGAGGGGTGTCGGTAAATATTTATCGGCAAACAAGAAAATCATCTTTCTTCTTGTCGTTATGCTTGACTGTATACTTGCAATAAAAATATAATTCCACTCTTGCCGACATGGTGTCGGCAAGTATTTAACTCAACAGGACGAGAAAATATGCCAACTATCAACCAATTGGTACGCAAAGGCCGTCAAAAGCCCGTGTACGTAAACAAAGTGCCCGCACTGGAAGCCTGCCCGCAAAAACGCGGCGTGTGCACCCGTGTATACACGACTACCCCTAAAAAACCTAACTCTGCATTGCGTAAAGTATGTAAAGTCCGCCTGACCAACGGTTTTGAAGTCATTTCATACATCGGCGGCGAAGGCCACAACCTGCAAGAGCACAGTGTCGTATTGATTCGCGGCGGTCGTGTAAAAGACTTGCCAGGTGTGCGTTACCACACTGTACGCGGTTCTTTGGATACTGCAGGTGTTAAAGACCGTAAACAAGCCCGTTCCAAATATGGTGCTAAGCGTCCTAAATAATTACTGGGACTTAAATAGGCACGTCGGCCGCCTAAGCAGAACAACGGCCGAGTAAGTGAATACTCAATTGGGTATTCATGGGAATAGACCCGACTGAATAGATTAAAGGAAATTAAAATGCCAAGACGTAGAGAAGTCCCCAAGCGCGACGTACTGCCAGATCCTAAATTCGGCAGCGTCGAGTTGACCAAATTCATGAACGTATTGATGATTGACGGTAAAAAATCCGTTGCCGAGCGTATCGTTTACGGTGCGTTGGAACAGATTGAGAAAAAAACCGGCAAAGTAGCAATCGAAGTATTTAACGAAGCCATTGCAAACGCCAAACCTATCGTGGAAGTGAAAAGCCGCCGTGTAGGTGGTGCAAACTACCAAGTTCCTGTTGAAGTTCGTCCTTCACGCCGTTTGGCTTTGGCAATGCGCTGGGTTCGCGATGCGGCCCGCAAACGTGGTGAGAAATCCATGGACCTGCGTTTGGCAGGCGAATTGATTGATGCGTCCGAAGGCCGTGGCGGTGCGTTGAAAAAACGTGAAGAAGTACACCGTATGGCTGAAGCCAACAAAGCATTCTCTCACTTCCGTTTCTAATTTTGAAAGGCTAATAAAATGGCTCGTAAGACCCCGATCAGCCTGTACCGTAACATCGGTATTTCCGCCCATATCGATGCGGGTAAAACCACGACGACAGAACGTATTTTGTTCTATACCGGTTTGACCCACAAGCTGGGCGAAGTGCATGACGGTGCGGCTACTACCGACTACATGGAACAAGAGCAAGAGCGTGGTATTACCATTACCTCTGCTGCCGTTACTTCCTACTGGTCCGGTATGGCGAAACAATTCCCCGAGCACCGCTTCAACATCATCGACACCCCGGGACACGTTGACTTTACCGTAGAGGTAGAGCGTTCTATGCGTGTATTGGACGGCGCGGTAATGGTTTACTGCGCGGTGGGCGGTGTTCAACCCCAATCTGAAACCGTATGGCGGCAAGCCAACAAATACCAAGTGCCGCGCTTGGCGTTTGTCAATAAAATGGACCGTCAGGGTGCCAACTTCTTCCGCGTTGTCGAGCAAATGAAAACCCGTTTGCGCGCAAACCCTGTACCTATCGTCATTCCGGTTGGTGCGGAAGACAACTTCAGCGGTGTGGTTGATTTGTTGAAAATGAAATCCATCATTTGGAATGAAGCCGATAAAGGTACAACCTTTACCTATGGCGATATTCCTGCCGAATTGGTCGAAACTGCCGAAGAATGGCGTCAAAATATGATTGAAGCCGCAGCCGAAGCCAGCGAAGAACTGATGGACAAATACTTAGGCGGCGACGAGCTGACCGAAGAAGAAATCGTAGGCGCGTTGCGTCAACGTACTTTGGCAGGCGAAATTCAGCCTATGCTGTGTGGTTCTGCATTTAAAAACAAAGGTGTTCAACGTATGTTGGACGCAGTTGTAGAATTGCTGCCAGCTCCTACCGATATTCCTCCGGTTCAAGGTGTCAACCCGAATACCGAGGAAGCCGACAGCCGTCAAGCCAGCGATGAAGAGAAATTCTCTGCATTGGCGTTCAAAATGTTGAACGACAAATACGTCGGTCAGCTGACCTTTATCCGCGTTTACTCAGGCGTAGTAAAATCCGGCGATACCGTATTGAACTCCGTAAAAGGCACTCGCGAACGTATCGGTCGTTTGGTACAAATGACTGCCGCAGACCGTACTGAAATCGAAGAAGTACGCGCCGGCGACATCGCAGCCGCTATTGGTCTGAAAGACGTTACTACCGGTGAAACCCTGTGTGCGGAAAGCGCGCCGATTATCTTGGAACGTATGGAATTCCCCGAGCCGGTAATCCATATTGCCGTTGAGCCGAAAACCAAAGCCGACCAAGAGAAAATGGGTATCGCCCTGAACCGCTTGGCTAAAGAAGACCCTTCTTTCCGTGTCCGTACAGACGAAGAATCCGGTCAAACCATTATTTCCGGTATGGGTGAGCTGCACTTGGAAATTATTGTTGACCGTATGAAACGCGAATTCGGTGTGGAAGCAAATATCGGTGCACCTCAAGTGGCTTACCGTGAAACTATCCGCAAAGCCGTTAAAGCTGAATACAAACATGCAAAACAATCCGGTGGTAAAGGTCAATACGGTCACGTTGTGATTGAAATGGAACCTATGGAGCCGGGTGGTGAAGGTTACGAGTTTATCGATGAAATTAAAGGTGGTGTGATTCCTCGCGAATTCATTCCGTCTGTCGATAAAGGTATCCGCGATACGTTGCCTAACGGTATCGTTGCCGGCTATCCTGTAGTTGACGTACGTATCCGTCTGGTATTCGGTTCTTACCATGATGTCGACTCTTCCCAATTGGCATTTGAATTGGCTGCTTCTCAAGCGTTTAAAGAAGGTATGCGTCAAGCATCTCCCGCCCTGCTTGAGCCGATTATGGCAGTTGAAGTGGAAACCCCGGAAGAATACATGGGCGACGTAATGGGCGACTTGAACCGCCGTCGCGGTGTTGTATTGGGTATGGATGATGACGGTATCGGCGGTAAAAAAGTCCGTGCCGAAGTACCTCTGGCAGAAATGTTCGGTTATTCGACCGACCTGCGTTCTGCAACCCAAGGCCGCGCTACTTACTCTATGGAGTTCAAGAAATATTCTGAAGCTCCTGCCCACATAGCTGCTGCTGTAACTGAAGCCCGTAAAGGCTAATCAGGCAAATAGGCCGTCCGAAAGGCTGAAATGATTTTTCAGACGGCATTGTTCTTTAATCGATCTTTAATGTAAAGGAATTAGCTCATGGCTAAGGAAAAATTCGAACGTAGCAAACCG
>NZ_KV815491.1:0-2366 GCF_001814225.1 Neisseria sp. HMSC070F02
AGGGAAAGTTGCACTTCAAATGCGAATCCGCCGGTTTCTTGAGATTTTGCGTTCTAGATTCCCGCTTTCGCGGGAATGACGAAAAGTGGCGGGAATGACGAAGTTTCAGACGGCATCGCCCGCCTGTTTTGATATGGCGGCACCCCCCCCGACAAAAAAAACAATCCGGAACGCATCTGACCGTTCCGGCTTGTTTTCAGGCGAATCCGCCGCATCAGAACATACTGCGCACGCCCATATTGACCTGCCAAGTCTGGCGCATCGTGTGCATCGAAGACCTTTGCGCCTCAAAATAAAGCTGCCTTCCGTTGTCGGCATTACCACGCAAAAAAATGAATTGCTTGATATTCCAATGTTTTTTATATGTTTTTATATTGTGATGCGATCAGACAAACGCCCCCCTGACATTTGTTTAGACGGCATCGTATTGCTAAATTTCTATAAGTATGTATAATGTCCGTTTCCACGCGCCCATCGTCTAGAGGCCTAGGACACTGCCCTTTCACGGCGGCAACCGGGGTTCGAATCCCCGTGGGCGTGCCAATTCAAAAACCTGCTTGTTTCAAGCAGGTTTTTTTATTATGAATCGTCATTCCCGCACCCTTCGTCATTCCCGCGAAAGCGGGAATCTGGAGCGCAGGATTAAAGAAACCGTTTTATCCGATAAGCTTCCGTGCCGACAGGTCTGGATTCCCGCCTGCGCGGGAAGGACGGCAGAGGGTGGACGATGCCGTCTAAAGCCTGACAAGGCATTTGATGCCGTCTGAAACTTCGTCATTCCCGCACCCTTCGTCATTCCCGCAAAAGCGGGAATCTAGAGCGTAGGGTTGAAGAAACCGTTTTATCCAATAAGTTTCCGTGCCGACAGGTCTGGATTCCCACTTTCGTGGGAATGACGAGTCTTTTATAACCTGAGACCTTTGCAAAATGCCTTTCCCTTTTAAATTTAAAGAGGGGGGAGCTGAAGGATTATTATCGGGATTGGGAGCTGGTCGAATATAAAGAAGAATTGGGCGCGATGCACGCCAAAGACGAAAACGGCAATCCGATACGGTTTAAATTTGTAACCATGCTGGCGAAAAAGCCTGAATAATCCTCAAAAATGCCGTCTGAACATTTTGTTTCAGACGGCATTTTTACGTCTAGTCCCGATACGCCCAATGATTGACCGGGCCGTGTCCCGCGCCGATTTCCAAAGGGTTTGAGATTGCCGCCGTAATGTAGGACTTGGCAGTCCGTACGGCTTTGCAAACGTCCGAGCCTTTTGCCAACTCGGCGGTGATGCAGGCGGAAAACGTGCAGCCCGTGCCGTGCGTGTGGGCGGTTGGAAAGCGCGGGCTGTCCAATTCCAGCGTTTCATTTTGCGTAAACAGCCAATCCGTGCAGCGTCCGCTTGTGCTGCCGTTCAAATGTCCGCCTTTGATAACGACATTTTTGACACCGTAATCAAGCAGGATTTTTGCCGCACGTTCCGCATCTTTACGGTTTTCGATATGCACGCCGGTCAGGGCTTCCGCTTCAGGCAGGTTGGGGGTTAATACATCCGTATCGGGAAGCAGTAGGCGCGTCAGTGCCGCAACGGCGGAATCCTGCAACAGCGGCGCACCGCCTTTGGCAATCATCACAGGGTCGAGTACGCGCCTGCCAAAGCTGCAGTGTTTCAGCTTGTCGGCAACACATTCGATGATTTCCGCCGTGCCGAGCATTCCTATTTTGTAGGCGCGGATGTCAAAGTCTTCCCTAATTGCTTGGATTTGTGCGGTGATGGTTTCGGTCGGGACGAGATGAACCGCCGACACGCCCAAGGTATTTTGCGCGGTAACGGCGGTGATGACGCACGTTCCGAACACGCCGCGCATCTGAAACGTTTTCAAATCCGCCTGAATGCCCGCACCGCCGCCCGAATCCGAACCGGCGATGGTAAGCGTTTGCACAAAAGAGCTTTTCATTTGTTCCTCCTTAATATTGTGTCCGATAAAAAGGGCTAATGCCTGTAAAAAAGCACGGCGATGCCGTCTGAAAACCGCAGCGCGGGGTTTGTGGTGCATTATATGCCGTATTGCAGGACAAGGCACAGAGCAGGGCGGCGGGGTGCATCGTAGCAACTGTATTTTTGCCCGACGGGGTGAAAAATACAGTTGCTACACCCACTGATAATGAAAAAAGAGAGCAATGCCGTCTGAACCGCGTGTTGCGGCGAGCATAAACCGGCACGCTTTATTCGTCATTCCCACAAAAACAGAAACCTAAAATTCCGTCATTCCTACGAAAGCGGGAATCCAGTGTGTTCGGTTTCAGTTGTTTTTGGGTTTCGGGTGATTTCCAAATCGAAACCTTTGCAAAATTCCCCAAAATCCCCTAAATTC
>NZ_KV815492.1:0-4269 GCF_001814225.1 Neisseria sp. HMSC070F02
GCGTTTCAGAATGCCGAAAACAACCACTTTTCCTTAAAATGGTTGCCGTCATCACACCATACCAATGCAGGTAAGGTCACCATAGCCAAACGTTTGACAGGCTGGCGTACTACCTTTGCCTTCAATCCCAAAGATTTGGCGGCAATGCCGTGATAATGGGCGAGGATGATGAGGGCGGAAAGAGCGGGGTGTGGTGTAGATACGATAGCCATAATATTAGATTGGATAGCAATAACGGTTGGCAAAGGAATATACAAAAACAATAGGGGTAATTGTAAGGATACACACGAAAATTGTAAAGCAAAAGTGTGGAAGAATGGTTGTTTGAGGGAAACAAGACAGCCTCGAATACGATATAAGTATATATCTATTTTCCACGCGTTATTGAAGGTACAGGCTGCCCAAAGTCACCGTTGTGATCAAATAACATATTTTCCCGTGTTTTAGACAGACTGAAACAGGTGTATATTATTATTTTAAATGTATTTAAATATATTTAACTATTATTGACGAAATTTTAGAAAAAGAGTAGACTGTCGATTAAATGACAAACAATAGTGAGAAAGGAAATATTTACTATCCGAGTACAGAGCATATTTTACTGTTCCTGCTGGCCGAAGAGGATGAAGGTGGACTTACCCGAGAATAAATGTCCTGTTGTGTGATATGGATGCCATGCCGCGAAGCAATTGATGCAATCACGGCAGTCCTACTTGAATGAAACCTGTCGTTGCAGAATTTGGAAACGCTATTTTTAAGAAAGGATAAAGGGAGAAAGAATTTCTGGTTTTTAAGCTGCATGAAACCGTGTTGGAATAAATGCACACCTACGATAATTAATAATTTTCGTTTTCTATTCTACAAGCTATTCATATATGATTGCTAAAAGTTTATTTTTTAGATGCCAAAAAATATATTTTATATACTTTATATTGTTTATATGTCTTTATTTGAATATATCTTACGATGGGGAAATATTTATATATTTTATAATGAATTTTACTCATTTGTTAATATGTCATGGAATATTACTTGTATTTTGTAGAATTTTTCCATATGAAAATATTCCATTTACTATTTTTCTGAACTTTATTAGTTTATTTTTAGTATTTTTACCTCTTATATTTACCATAAGAGAGCTAATTGATTCATATTATATTGAGTCGATAATTAATTTATTTTTAATTTTAATTCCTCACGTTATTTTTTTAATTTACTTGAAAGGAAAGCAGATATGACATATGCAAATTTTAATATTAACGGTTTTGGAGATGTGAAATTAACACCCTATTCACCACTCTTGGGATATAAAGCTTGGGATTCATTTATTGGTTCTATTCAATCCTTATCTGATTTAATCTATAATGTGGATAACAATAGAAATAAAATGGAAATTACTGTTAATAATGCTATTCAAGCTGCAGATAGCTTTTTAAGCAGTAATTGGAAGAGATAACAAAATAACAAAATAACAAAATAACAAATACTGCTTCTTTACTTGCATCCCTCGATAACATTTTTTTAAATTTAAGAAATGTATCTCGAGATATACGAGAAAAATGCTAAAATCCTCTACTGTTTTACAGCATGAATTGAATTAAATAAGGATTATGGAAACGAGAGGCTTGGCGAATCTATAATGAATATAGATGATTTTACACCAAGTAAGATAGCAAACTTTTTTGCGGATCCTGATACATACAGCAATGTATTAGAAGAAGTATCTAGGTTTATATATTCCTTAGTTCCTGATGATGCAAACCCTTGGAAAGGGGGCGAAGATTATATTGGACGAGGGATAAGTGAATGGGGAGAGTTACTGGAAAAATGGTATAAACAAGATTTTCTCCCTTATCTTGAAAAGAATGGGACCAATTTCCGAAATTTGAAGATTGGCTGCCTGAATTCCCTGAATGGGCAAGAGAGTGGTTGAAATTAGCTCTCAAACGTTCAGGCAAATATAACGTTTACGATCCCCTCGCCCTAGATTTGGACGGCGACGGTATAGAAACCGTTGCCACCAAAGGCTTTTCAGGCAGCTTATTTGATCACACCAACAACGGCATCCGCACCGCCACGGGCTGGATTGCTGCATATGACGGTTTTTCTGTGCGCAAATTAAACAGTAACGGGGGCATTATTAGCACGACAGATACCATATTCCAATCTTTGCATACATGGCTTGATCATCAACCAAATGATACATGCCATTGAAAAATATAGAAAATTAATTGAAAGCTTAAATGGATATTGAAATGAATGATCACATAGTACAAATTATAAGAAGGTTCGGGCTAGGTAGGATATTTTTTTATTCGTATAGCAAATCATCTATAATAATTTTTTCTTCGTATGTTGTTTATTATATAATTTACAATTATCAATTTAATTACCTTTCGCTTTTAATTTATTTATTACCAATGTTGTGTAGTATATATATGATTATATTTTTTTTAAGAAAAACTAGGGAGATATTAACGATATATCAAAGAAAAAAATTTTTAAATTCTATTTTTTCATCCAGAGTTGAAATAATAATAGGTTCCAAGAAAAGAAAGTTGGGTATAAGCAGTTTTTATTTACTAAATTTATTATGGCTTATTTGGTGCCTTATGATTTATAGAGAACAAGTCCGATTAAATAACTTAACTCTCTTTTTATCCTTTATATTCTCATTATTTTTTTTATTATATAATTTTGTTTTATTTTTAAATGTTTATGTTAATTTTTTCAAATTAAGAGAGGCTTAATATGGAAAATAACAAAGCCAAATCTGATGATAATTCAGTTTCTATTGAATTTATACAAGATTTTATAACTGCAAGTACGGATGTAATTAATCTGAGTTACGAAAATTTTCGTAAAAATTTTTATACACAAATGTCAACTGATTCTACCAATTATGCAGCCAAACATGAAAGTTTAGGAAAATCGGTACAACGTGAATTACAAAAAACACAAAGTCAGTTGAGACAAGTTGTAAGAAAAATGCAGAGTAAATATAATATAAATAATAAAGCACGAGCAGCAGAAATATCTTTGTTAAGGCAAATGCAAAGCCAATTTTCTCGAAAAGATGTAAACAAAAATCTTGGTAACGGCAACACTTTGGCTCAACAAGGCAGCTACACCAAAAAAGACGGCACAACCGCGCAAGCAGGCGATTTGCTGTTGGCTGCTGACAACCTGCACAGCCGCCTCACGGACAAAATGCTATCCATTAGCCATGTTCGGGAAAACACGATTTCCCCGTTTGTTTTAGGCTGTCTAAAACAAATAACCATAAATGCATATCATTATTTAAAATAAATAAAAGTATTTAACTATTTTTGACAAAATTTTAGAAATAGAGCTAGAGTTTTAGTTAAGTAGAAATTGATAGTGCTTCAAGGGAAGTATTCTCTATGTTTGCATTAAAGGGGGTCTGATAAAGCTATTATTCATTACTATGGACTTTTATTTCATTATTTTCAGGCGGAAATCTCATAGCCGTTTTGAATTTTTCTCTTCCTTATTAATTATACAAATAATTAGTATATTCTGATATGGATTTTTTGGAAATTTTTATTATGTCTGCATTTAGAAAAATATTATTAATAATATCTTGCCTATTGATTGCTAGCTGCAGTTTTGTTGAAACTATTTTTTATATGGCTATTAGCCCAGAACCTGTTGTGGTAGACTTTCCTCTTGGTAAAAAAACAAAAAGATCTATTGAACTCAAACAGAAAATTGGTAAACCTTATGCAATATCGTTAGGAACTAATTTTATACATTATGATCCAAAACAGGGGGAGAGGTGGATTGATGATAAGTTAAACTATCCATATAATATATCGGTTAAAATATTTAAAGTGGAAGAAGATGGTAAAAAACTTATTATAGATGAGTTGCTTACAGAGAGAAGTAGAAAATTAGGAGGCGGAGTATTTGGAGCTGGGGGAAAATACAGTATGTATATTTATGATTTTTATTTGCCGGAAGGGGAATATTTATTTGAGATTTCTGATAATAGTGAATATATTCCACTTTACGATGAAATAAATAATTCTATAAGAATAGTAGTTAATGCACGAATTCAGTAAATTTTTCTAGAAATGTGGGGTTACTTATGGCTGATTATTATGCGATAACTGTAAAATTTGCGAAGCAGGGTACGCCACTGAAACAAGAGGGGGTGTATCCAAGACGGGTACGTTTGGGTTGAACTGTATTCGGCTAGAGATAAAAAAATCGGGGCTGTACTAGATTAGCCCTAAATCCACACCA
>NZ_KV815493.1:0-1725 GCF_001814225.1 Neisseria sp. HMSC070F02
CGTTGCGCCAAGCGATTTCTTCGAGGCAGGCGATGTGCAGGTTTTGGATGTTTTGCACGGTTTGGACGAATGAAGCCGCCTCGTGCAGGCTTTCGTGCGTGCCGGTGTCCAACCATGCGAAACCGCGTCCCAACAGTTGTACCGACAATGAACCGTCTTCCAAATACATCCGGTTGAGGTCGGTAATTTCCAATTCGCCGCGTGCGGACGGTTTGAGCTGTTTGGCGAACTCGACGGCGCGGTTGTCGTAGAAATACAAGCCGGTTACCGCCCAATCGGATTTGGGCCGTTGCGGTTTTTCTTCGATGGAAACGGCGCGGAAGTTTTCGTTAAATTCAACCACGCCGAAACGTTCGGGGTTTTTGACCTGATAAGCAAACACGGTTGCGCCGTGCGTTTGCGCTGCCGCCTGTTTCAATGTTTGCGTAAACGACTGACCGTAAAAAATATTGTCGCCCAAAACCAAGCAAACATTGTCGTTGCCGATAAATTCTTCGCCGATGATAAATGCCTGTGCCAAGCCGTCCGGACTGGGTTGCACGGCATAACTGATGGAAATGCCGAAATCGCTGCCGTCGCCAAGCAGGCGTTTGAAAGAGGCGTTGTCTTCAGGCGCGGTAATCACCAAAATATCGCGGATTCCCGCCAGCATCAAAACCGACAAGGGGTAATAAATCATCGGTTTGTCGTACACGGGCAGGAGCTGTTTGGATACGCCGCGCGTGATGGGGTAGAGGCGCGTGCCGCTGCCGCCTGCCAGTATGATGCCTTTCATCTTTTCTTTCTTCCTTTGCGATGGGTTTTCAGACGGCATTGCGTCGGGATGCCGTCTGAAAACTATTTTCCAGTACCTAAACGTTCCAAACGATAGCTGCCGTTCAATACATTTTGCCACCAGGTTTTGTTGTCCAGATACCATTGCACGGTTTTGCGGAGGCCGGACTCGAAGGTTTCCAAAGGCAGCCAGCCCAAATCCCGCCTGATTTTGGCTGCGTCGACGGCGTAGCGTACGTCATGGCCGGGGCGGTCTTGTACGAAAGTAATCAAATCTTCATAACGCGCCACACCGGCCGGTTTTTCGGGAGCGAGTTCTTCCAGCAGGGCGCAGATGGTTTTGACGACTTCAATATTGGCTTTTTCATTGTGGCCGCCGATATTGTAGGTTTCGCCGACAACACCTTCGGTAACAACCTGATACAGTGCGCGCGCGTGGTCTTCGACAAACAGCCAGTCGCGGATTTGCATACCGTCGCCGTACACAGGCAGCGGTTTGCCGTCAAGCGCGTTCAGAATCATCAAAGGAATGAGTTTTTCCGGAAAATGGTAAGGACCGTAGTTGTTGGAGCAGTTGGTTACAATGGTCGGCAAGCCGTAAGTACGCAACCACGCGCGGACGAGGTGGTCGCTGGACACTTTAGAGGCAGAGTAGGGGCTGGACGGCGCGTAGGGCGCGGTTTCGGTAAACAAATCGTCCGTGCCGCCTAAATCGCCATAGACTTCATCGGTGGAAATATGGTGGAAACGGAAGGCTTCGTGCTGTTCAGACGGCATTTGTTGCCAGTAGGCGCGGGCTGCTTCAAGCAGATTGAATGTGCCGACGATATTGGTTTGGATAAACTCGCCTGCCGAATCGATAGAGCGGTCGACATGGCTTTCCGCTGCCAAGTGCATCACCGCATCAGGCTGGTGTTCGGCAAACACACGATCCAGCGCCGCACGGTCGCA
>NZ_KV815494.1:0-651 GCF_001814225.1 Neisseria sp. HMSC070F02
CTTGTCGGTGCTGTTGACGGCAGGTGCTTGGTGTTGATTTTTTCGCTGTCGGTACCGGTCTTGGCGACGTCGTCGGCGTTGGCTTTGGCGTTGTTGCGCGTAACCGGCAGTCCGCAGAACCATTTTACCGAACCGTTTTGACGCTTGGCCCACAGGGAGAGTTTTTTGCCTTTGATTTCGTTGTTTACGTTGCTTGAAGCCATTGTGGCGGTAACGACGCCGTTTTTGACTTCAACGCTTTGAACATATTTGCCTTTAATGTCGGTGGAGGTTGCCACGCCGGCAGAAGTGTTGTTGCCGGGCCATTCGCCGTGATTCAGGTAATACTCGGTAACGGCTGATTTTGACCTTCGGCCAAAAGGATCGCTTCGTCATTCCCTCGCAGGCGGGAATCCAGCCCCGTCGGTACGGAAACTTATCGGGAAAACGGTTTCTTGAGATTTTGCGTTCTGGATTCCCACTTTCGTGGGAATGACGGTTTAGGTATTTTTATAGAAAGCCGTAGGTGGTGTTTCTATGCAAACGGCAGATGAAGCGTCGCGGCAGGTTGACGGCAGGTGCTTGGTGTCGATTTTGTCGTTGCCGTCGGCGGTAACGTCGTCGGCGTTGGTGGCGTCGCGCGTAACCGGCAGTCCGCAGAACCATTTTACC
>NZ_KV815494.1:751-1063 GCF_001814225.1 Neisseria sp. HMSC070F02
TTGTTTACGCCGCTTGAAAGCATTGTGGCGGTAATGACGCCTTTTGCGACTTCAACGCTTTGAACATATTTGCCTTTGATTGTTGAAGAAGATGCCACGCCGGCAGAACTGTTGTTGCCGGGCCATTCGCCGTGATTCAGGTAATACTCTGTGACGGCTGATTTTTGACCTTCGGCCAAAAAGGATGGATTCGTCATTCCCGCGCAGGCGGGAATCCAGCCTCGTCGGCACGGAAACTTATCGGGAAAACGGTTTCTTTAGATTTTGCGTTCTGGATCCCCACTTTCGTGGGAATGACGGGATGTAGGTTCG
>NZ_KV815495.1:0-3515 GCF_001814225.1 Neisseria sp. HMSC070F02
TAAAACAATTAGTAAAATCGAGTTTATCCTAGTTGTCCAAGACAACCCCTATAATAATATAATTCAAAATATAAAAATGGGTTACATCTAAACATTACGGAATTTTTATTCCCTCGCCTGAATTCTATTGTCAGATTCAAGGAGACCTCATCATGCGAACGACCCCAACCTTCCCTACAAAAACTTTCAAACCGGCTGCCATGGCGTTAGCTGTTGCAACAACACTTTCTGCCTGCTTAGGCGGCGGCGGCACTTCTGCGCCCGACTTCAATGCAGGCGGCACCGGTATCGGCAGCAACAGCAGGGCAACAACAGCGAAATCAGCAGCAGTATCTTACGCCGGTATCAAGAACGAAATGTGCAAAGACAGAAGCATGCTCTGTGCCGGTCGGGATGACGTTGCGGTTACAGACAGGGATGCCAAAATCAATGCCCCCCCCCCGAATCTGCATACCGGAGACTTTACAAACCCAAATGACGCATACAAGAATTTGATCAACCTCAAACCTGCAATTGAAGCAGGCTATACAGGACGCGGGGTAGAGGTAGGTATCGTCGACACAGGCGAATCCGTCGGCAGCATATCCTTTCCCGAACTGTATGGCAGAAAAGAACACGGCTATAACGAAAATTACAAAAACTATACGGCGTATATGCGGAAGGAAGCGCCTGAAGACGGAGACGGTAAAGACATTGAAGCTTCTTTCGACGATGAGGCCGTTATAGAGACTGAAGCAAAGCCGACGGATATCCGCCACGTAAAAGAAATCGGACACATCGATGTGGTCTCCCATATTATTGGCGGGCGTTCCGTGGACGGCAGACCTGCAGGCGGTATTGCGCCCGATGCGACGCTACACATAATGAATACGCATGATGGAACCAAGAACGAAATAATGTCTGCAGCCATCCGCAATGCATGGGTCAAGCTGGGCGAACGTGGCGTGCGCATCGTCAATAACAGTTTTGGAACAACATCGAGGGCAGGCACTGCCGACCATTTCCAAATAGCCAATTCGGAGGAGCAGTACCGCCAAGCGTTGCTCGCCTATTCCGGCGGTGATAAAACAGACGAGGGTATCCGCCTGATGCAACAGAGCGATTACGGCAACTTGTCCTACCACATCCGTAATAAAAACATGCTTTTCATTTTTTCGGCAAGCAATGACGCACAAGCTCAGCCCAACACACTGACCCTATTGCCATTTTATGAAAAAGATGCTCAAAAAGGCATTATCACAGTCGCAGGCGTAGACCGCAGTGGAGAAAAGTTCAATGGCTCCAACCATTGCGGAATTACTGCCATGTGGTGCCTATCGGCACCCTATGAAGCAAGCGTCCGTTTCACCCGTACAAACCCGATTCAAATTGCCGGAACATCCTTTTCCGCACCCATCGTAACCGGCACGGCGGCTCTGCTGCTGCAGAAATACCCGTGGATGAGCAACGACAACCTGCGTACCACGCTGCTGACAACGGCTCAGGACATCGGTGCAGTCGGCGTGGACAGCAAGTTCGGCTGGGGACTGCTGGATGCGGGTAAGGCCATGAACGGACCCGCGTCCTTTCCGTTCGGCGACTTTACCGCCGATACGAAAGGTACATCCGATATTGCCTACTCCTTCCGTAACGACATTTCAGGCACGGGCGGCCTGATCAAAAAAGGCGGCAGCCAACTGCAACTGCACGGCAACAACACCTATACGGGCAAAACCATTATCGAAGGCGGTTCGCTGGTGTTGTACGGCAACAACAAATCGGATATGCGCGTCGAAACCAAAGGTGCGCTGATTTATAACGGGGCGGCATCCGGCGGTAGCCTGAACAGCGACGGCATTGTCTATCTGGCAGATACCGACCGATCCGGCGCAAACGAAACCGTGCACATCAAAGGCGATCTGCAGCTGGGCGGCGAAGGTACGCTGTACACACGTTTGGGCAAACTGCTGAAAGTGGACGGTACGGCGATGACCGGCGGCAAGCTGTACATGTCGGCACGCGGCAAAGGGGCAGGCTATCTCAACCGTACCGGACAACGTGTTCCCTTCCTGAGTGCCGCCAAAATCGGGCGGGATTATTCTTTCTTCACAAACATCGAAACCGACGGTGGTCTGCTGGCTTCCCTCGACAGCGTCGAAAAAACAGCGGGCAGTGAAGGCGACACGCTGTCCTATTATGTCCGTCGCGGCAATGCGGCACGGACTGCTTCGGCAGCGGCACATTCCGCGCCCGCCGGTCTGAAACACGCCGTAGAACAGGGCGGCAGCAATCTGGAAAACCTGATGGTCGAACTGGATGCCTCCGAATCATCCGCAACACCCGAGACGGTTGAAACTGCGGCCGCCGACCGCACAGATATGCCGGGCATCCGCCCCTACGGCGCAACTTTCCGCGCAGCGGCAGCCGTACAGCATGCGAATGCCGCCGACGGTGTACGCATCTTCAACAGTCTCGCCGCTACCGTCTATGCCGACAGTACCGCCGCCCATGCCGATATGCAGGGACGCCGGCTGAAAGCCGTATCGGACGGGTTGGACCACAACGCTACGGGTCTGCGCGTCATCGCGCAAACCCAACAGGACGGTGGAACGTGGGAACAGGGCGGTGTTGAAGGCAAAATGCGCGGCAGTACCCAAACCGTCGGCATTGCCGCGAAAACCGGCGAAAATACGACAGCAGCCGCCACACTGGGCATGGGACACAGCACATGGAGCGAAAACAGTGCAAATGCAAAAACCGACAGCATTAGTCTGTTTGCAGGCATACGGCACGATGCGGGCGATATCGGCTATCTCAAAGGCCTGTTCTCCTACGGACGCTACAAAAACAGCATCAGCCGCAGCACCGGTGCGGACGAACATGCGGAAGGCAGCGTCAACGGCACGCTGATGCAGCTGGGCGCACTGGGCGGTGTCAACGTTCCGTTTGCCGCAACGGGAGATTTGACGGTCGAAGGCGGTCTGCGCTACGACCTGCTCAAACAGGATGCATTCGCCGAAAAAGGCAGTGCTTTGGGCTGGAGCGGCAACAGCCTCACTGAAGGCACACTGGTCGGACTCGCGGGTCTGAAGCTGTCGCAACCCTTGAGCGATAAAGCCGTCCTGTTTGCAACGGCGGGCGTGGAACGCGACCTGAACGGACGCGACTACACGGTAACGGGCGGCTTTACCGGCGCGACTGCAGCAACCGGCAAGACGGGGGCACGCAATATGCCGCATACCCGCCTGGTTGCCGGTCTGGGCGCGGATGTCGAATTCGGCAACGGCTGGAACGGCTTGGCACGTTACAGCTACGCCGGTTCCAAACAGTACGGCAACCACAGCGGACGAGTCGGCGTAGGCTACCGGTTCTGACGGACAGGAAGCAGACAGCCGCAAAGATCACGGTCTTTGCGGCTGTTTCTTATGAAAAGAAAACCCTATTCCAATTGCCTGCTTCTATTGTTTCAAGACTTCTTCCAAAGATTCGGCATTAATCAGATGTATAGCGGATTAACAAAAATCAGGACAAGGCGG
>NZ_KV815496.1:0-18633 GCF_001814225.1 Neisseria sp. HMSC070F02
AGTTTTAGGAATTTGTCGGAAAAACAGAAATCCCACCACCGCCATTCCCGCGCAGGCGGGAATCTAGAAATTTAACGTTGCGGTGATTTATCGGAAATGACTGAAACTCAACGGACTAGATTCCCGCCTGCGCGGGAATGACAGTGTATCCATTTCTAATTTTAATCCGCTATATTTTACACAAACTATTTGAACGATATGACCCGCCTGCCGTAAGCTTTCTCAAGCTCCGCCTGCCTTTGACGCTCCATTCTTTTCTTCTTTTCCCTACCGAATTTACCCAAAGCACGCTTCAAGTCAAACATCACCTTCAACGAACGGCGGTGTCTTCTTTCTTGTTCCCTATCTTTTTCCAAATCGCTACCCAACATACTGTTTTTACTGAGGAACTTGGCATAATGCAATTCTTGGGTACATAAGGCGGGATTAACCTGATAAACAGGCATCCCCTCCTTATCAAAGAAATAAGTAAACATCATCCAATCTACCGCTTTAATCCACTCTGCCGGCAAAACGGCAAACCTTTCCAAGAAAAACCGCATCGCCTCACGCGAAATGATATAGCCAGCCGTCCCCCAATGTTCGCTCTCCAGCAAAGGAAATGACCGGTTCTCATAATTCAGGACTTTATCCGGTCTGACAATAACTTTCGCAAACATCGTTTCCAAACGAACGATAAAGGCAGAATCCTTATCAAAACGCTCTTCCAACCAAGTATCTTCGGCAAGGAACTTTTCTGCGTCTTTGCCAAGCAGGACATCATCCTCAAATACGGCAACATAGGGCAGACCTTCATCCAATGCCTGTTTCCACAATACGGCGTGGCTCATAAAGCAGGCTTTTTCCACTTCGCTCAACAGGTGCTGTTTTGCCAATCCCGGCACCAATTCCGCCATCATCCGATTCAGTTCTTCAGACGGCATCAGTGCGTCGAAAAACTGAAACGGGATGCCGCGCGCGCCGAAGGTTGCGGCAATGTGCGCCCTGCGTTCTGCGGCGGAAGCTAAGCTGATAACGTGGTTTTGCATAATTTATCCTGTTTTTTGTCTGTTGGATAAAGCGGCGTTTTTCAACGGTTTTTCAGCAATCGGTGCAAAATGCCGAAGTATTGCCTCAAGGTAAACAGCCGCCGCATCCTGCCGTCTGCTGCAAATACGATGTCCATCTCTCCTCCTTTTATTGGAAAGGCACAATGAACTGTTCGCGCCTTTGCCGGCGTTTTTCCCTTTCCCTGCTGATTTTGGTCAAGGCGCGGATCAGGCGGCGTTTGAATGTGTTGGCGGGGGAATCGCGCCATTGCTGTTTGCGGTTCAGGAGGCGGTCGTGTTCGATCAGGCTGCCCAATGCGCTGTTTTGGTCGTGAAACTTGGCATAATGCAGCTCTTGGGCGCACAAGGCGGGATTGAGCTGGCAAACCGGCACTCCTTCCCTGTCGAAAAAATCGCTGAACATCATCAGATCGACGGGGTGCAGCCCTTCGGGCGGCAGGGCGGCAAACCTGTCCAGGAAAAACCGTATCGCTTTTTTGGAAATGATATAGCCCGCCGTCCCCCAGTGTTCGCTTTCCAACAGCGGAAAGGCACGCCCGCCGTAGTCCGCCACGCCGGAGGGCGAGGTCAGGACGTGCATAAACATCGTTTCCAAGCGGACGATAAAGGCGGAATCGGGGTCAAAGCGTTCTTGCAGCCAAGCGTCTTCGGCAAGGAATTTCTCCGCGCCTTCGCCGAGTAAAACGTCGTCCTCAAATACGGTGATATACGGCAGACCTTCGTCCAATGCCTGCTTCCACAATACGGCGTGGCTCATAAAGCAGGCTTTTTCCACTCCGCTCAAATAGGGGTGCGCCGACAAACCGGGTACGAGTTCCGCCATTACCTGTTCCAGCCTTTCAGACGGCATCAGTGCGTCGAAAAACTGAAACGGGATGCCGCGCGCGCCGAAGGTTGCGGCAATGTGCGCCCTGCGTTCTGCGGCGGAAGCTAAGCTGATAACGTGGTTTTGCATAATTTATCCTGTTTTTTGTCTGTTGGATAAAGCGGCGTTTTTCAACGGTTTTTCAGCAATCGGTGCAAAATGCCGAAGTATTGCCTCAAGGTAAACAGCCGCCGCATCCTGCCGTCTGCCGCGAAATCCAGCCACGCGCCGGCGGGCAGCGTGTCCGTCCGTTTGAAGCATTGGTACAAAAACCGGCGGGCGCGTTCAAAATCTTCTTCCGGCAAATGTTTCTCCAGCAATTCATACGCTACTGCTTTTATTTGGCGGTATTCAAGGCTGTCGAACCGGGTTTTAAAACCCATAGACTGCAAAAAATCGTTTCTGGCGGTTTTTTGGATGCCTTGCGCGATTTCGTGTTGGCGGACGCTGTATTTGGATGAAACCTGATTGGCGTGAAGGCGGTATTTGACCAAGGCTTCGGGATAATAAGCCAGCCTGCCCAATTTGCTGACATCGTACCAAAATTGGTAATCTTCCGCCCAATCCCGCTCGGTGTTGTAACGCAAACCGCCGTCAATGACGCTGCGCCTCATAATCATCGTGTTGTTGTGTATGGGGTTGCCGAAAGGGAAAAAGTCGGCAATATCTTCGTGTCGGGTCGGCTTTTTCCAAATTTTGCCGTGCCTGTGATGCCGCGCCAGCCGGTTGCCGTCCTTTTCTTCCGACAAAACTTCCAGCCACGCGCCCATCGCGATGATGCTGCGGTCTTTTTCCATCTCGCCCACGATTTTCTCAATCCAGTCGGGGGCGGCAATATCGTCGGCATCGGTGCGTGCAATATATTCCCCCATTCCTGACTTTGCCAATTCGTCCAGCCCGATGTTTAAAGAGGGAATCAGGCCGGAATTGCGCGGCTGCGCGAGGATGCGGATGCGGCCGTCCTGTTCTTGGAAACGCCGGGCAATGGCAAGTGTGCCGTCCGTCGAGCCGTCATCAACAATCAAAATATCCAAGTTGCGCCAAGTCTGATTCACGACGGCGGCTAATGATTGGGCGAAATATTTTTCTACGTTGTAGGCGCAAATCAATACGCTGACTAAAGGCTGCAATTTATTCTCCCGATAGGCACGATGCCGTCTGAAGGCTTCAGACGGCATTTGGACTGTACAACGGTTACTCGCCCAAAAGCGCGATGTCGGCTACCGCGTTCATTTGCTCTGCCAAGCGGTTCAGCAGGTTCAGGCGGTTTTGTTTTACGGCGGCATCTTCCGCCATTACCATCACGCCGTCAAAGAATGCATCGACTTGCGGTTTGACGGAAGCCAGTTCGGACAAGGCGGTTTGGAAATTGCCTTCGGCGACGGCGGCGGCGATTTTCGGCTGCAAGCCTTGCGCGGCGGCAAAGAGGGCTTTTTCTTCGTCCTGTTGCAACAGGCTTTCGTTAACCGCGCCCAACGCGGCATCGGCTTTTTTCAGCAGGTTTTGCACGCGTTTGTTGGCGGCGGCGAGCGCGGCGGCTTCGGGCAGCTGTTTGAACGCGGCAACGGCTTGCAGTTTGGCGGTCAAATCGTCCAAACGGCGCGGCTGTTTGGCGAGTACGGCGGCGACGATGTCTTGCGGATAATCGTTTTGCAGCAACACGGCAAGGCGCGCCTGCATAAAGTCGGCGGTTTCAGACGGCGTTTTTTCGTTGAGCAAACCTTTGGGGAAGCTGTCGAATGCCGTCTGAATCAGTTCGTTCACGTCCAAACCGTACTGCATCAGCATCCGCAAAATACCCAAGGCGGCGCGGCGCAGGGCGTAGGGGTCTTTGTCGCCGGTCGGAATCAGACCGATGCCCCAAATGCCGACCAGGGTTTCCAGCTTGTCCGCCAGTGCCACGGCGGCGGCAATTTTGCTTTCGGGCAGCTTGTCGCCGGCAAAACGCGGCTGATAGTGCTGCTCGATGGCTTCGGCGATTTCTTCGGTTTCGCCGTCCAAACGTGCATAGTATTTGCCCATCGTGCCTTGCAGTTCGGGGAACTCGCCAACCATTTCGGTTACCAAGTCGGCTTTGGCAAGACGCGCGGCGCGTTCGGCAGCGGCGGCATCCGCGCCCAATGCTTTGGCGATGTGGGCGGCAATGCTTTGCAGGCGTTCGATGCGTTCGGCTTGCGAGCCGATTTTGTTGTGGTACACCACGCTGGACAATTTCGGCAGGCGGCTTTCCAAAGTCGCTTTTTGGTCTTGTTTGTAGAAGAACTCGGCATCAGACAGGCGCGCGCGCAAAACGCGTTCGTTGCCTCGGATGATGTGCGACGGGTCTTCGGTTTGCAGGTTGGAAACCAGCAGGAAGCGGTTCATCAGCTTGCCGTTTTGGTCGAGCAGCGGAAAGTATTTTTGGTTTTGCTGCATCGTTAAAATCAAGCATTCCTGCGGCACGGCGAGGAAATGTTCCTCAAAACCGGCTTCCAAAACAACAGGCCATTCGACCAGCGCGGTTACTTCGTCCAACAATGCTTCATCGGCGGCGACGGCGGCGTTCAGACTGCGCGCCTGCCCTTCCAATGCCGTCTGAATCGCGGCTTTGCGCTCGGCAAACGAAGCGACGACTTTGCCTTGCCCGCGCATTTGTTCGGCGTAGCTGTCGGCGTTTTCAATGGTGATTTCGCCGTTGGACAAGAAGCGGTGTCCCAAGGTTTGATTGCTGCTTTGCAGACCCAAAACGCTGACGTTTACGATGTCGCCGCCGTGCAGCACAATCAGCCCGTGAACAGGGCGCACGAAGGTAAACGTGCTGCTGCCCCAACGCATCACTTTCGGAATCGGCAGTTTCTTAACGGCTTGATTGATAATGTCTTCCAAAAGTTCGCCCAGCGGTTTGCCGGTTTGGACGTATTCGTAGGCGTACACATCCTGTTTGCCGTCGTGGACGATGGTCAAGTCTTCGATTTTCGCGCCCGCACCGCGTGCGAAACCTTCCAAAGCCTTGGTCGGCGCACCGTCTTTCATGGCATTCGCCACGGCAGGGCCTTTTTTCACGATTTTTTGGTCGGCTTGAACGGCTTTGACGTTTTTGACTTGAACCGCCAAACGGCGCGGAGAAGCGTAGACGGTAAATTCAGCTGCACCGGCTATCAGTTGCGCTTTTTCCAAGCCTTCGGCAACGGAGGCGGCAAAATGGTTGCCCAGATTATTGAGGGCTTTGGGCGGGAGTTCTTCGGTAAGGAGTTCGATTAAAAGGGTTTGGGTTGTCATATGAGACTTTCTGTTTGTCCGTAGGCCCTGCTTATAAAGCCTGCATATACCGTACGGCCTGTATTAATGGATACGCAAAAAAGGCCGTCTGAAAACCTGTTTCAGACGACGTATCGTTATTTTTTAATCAACGGGAAGCCCAGTTTTTCGCGGCTTTCGACATATTTTTGCGCCACGGCGCGGCTCAACGCGCGGATGCGCCCGATGTAGGTGGCGCGTTCGGTTACGGAAATCGCGCCGCGTGCGTCTAAAAGGTTGAACGTATGCCCTGCTTTGAGAACCAGCTCGTAGGCGGGCAGCGCAAGGCTTGCTTCTTCAACGGCGAGCAGGCGTTTGGCTTGCGCTTCGTAGTCGTTGAACTGACGCAGCAGCCAGTCGGCATCGCTGTATTCGAAGTTGTAGGTGGATTGCTCGACTTCGTTTTGGTGGTACACGTCGCCGTAAGTTACTGTATTCCCGTCCAGCGTTTTTGCCCAAACGAGGTCATAGACGTTTTCTACGCCTTGCAGGTACATCGCCAAGCGTTCGATGCCGTAGGTAATTTCGCCGAGTACAGGCGTGCAGTCAATGCCGCCGACTTGTTGGAAATAGGTAAACTGGGTTACTTCCATGCCGTTGAGCCAGACTTCCCAGCCCAAACCCCATGCACCGAGGGTGGGGTTTTCCCAGTCGTCTTCGACAAAGCGGATGTCGTGGACTTTGGGATCGATGCCCAATTCGCGCAGGGAGTCGAGATAAAGGTCTTGGATATTGGCGGGGGCGGGTTTAAGGGCGACTTGGAATTGGTAATAGTGTTGCAGGCGGTTGGGGTTGTCGCCGTAGCGGCCGTCTTTGGGGCGGCGGCTGGGTTGGACGTAGGCGGCAAACCAAGGCTCGGGGCCGAGTGCGCGCAGGCAGGTGGCGGGGTGGGAAGTACCTGCGCCGACTTCCATGTCGAAAGGTTGGATGACGGTGCAGCCTTTGTCTGCCCAGAATGTTTGCAGTTTGAAGATGATTTGTTGGAAGGTAAGCATGGCTTATGATTCGATAAAATAAAGGGTTTATTTTACTGTTTCCATTGCTGTTTGGATAGGTTTATCTCAAAGACAGACTGATTTGAAAACACGGCATACATGATATAGTGGATTAAATTTAAACCAGTACAGCGTTGCCTCGCCTTAGCTCAAAGAGAACGATTCTCTAAGGTGCTGAAGCACCAAGTGAGTCGGTTCCGTACCATCTGTACTGTCTGCGGCTTCGTCGCCTTGTCCTGATTTAAATTTAATCCACTATATTTTCAAAACTTGGAAAAATAAAAAGCACGACCAAACGGTCGTGCTTTTCCAAACCAAACAAGTTTATTTCTTGTGCGAACGGATATAGTCCAAAGTTTTGAGCTGTGCAATCGCAGCAGCCAATGCTTTATGCGCCTCCGCCAAAGCCTTATCGTCTTTAGCTTGGGAAATGCCCGCTTCTGCGGCTTTTTTCGCCTCTTCCGCACGTGCCTGATCCATCTCCGCACTGCGGACGGCAACATCCGCCAAGACAGTTACTTTATCAGGCTGTACTTCCAAAACACCGCCGGAAACAGCAACCAAAACCTCTTTATCCTCGCCCGGAACGGTCAAACGCAAAGCCCCCGGCCGCACCAAACTCATAATCGGCTCGTGTCGCGGGTAAATACCAAGCTCACCTTGAACGGTCGGAACCACTACAAAGCTGGCTTCGCCCGAATAGATGTTTTGCTCGCTACTGACCACCTCAACTTGCATGATGCTCATGCCGACCTCCTCAGTTTAAGGTTTTCGCTTTCTCAACCGCTTCTTCGATGCTGCCGACCATGTAGAATGCCTGTTCGGGCAGATGATCGTATTCGCCGTTCAAGATGGCTTTGAAGCCGGCAATGGTATCGCGCAGGGCGACATATTTGCCCGGAGAACCTGTAAACACTTCGGCAACGTGGAACGGTTGGGACAGGAAGCGTTGGATTTTACGCGCACGCATTACGGTCAGTTTGTCTTCGTCAGACAATTCGTCCATACCCAAGATGGCGATGATGTCGCGCAATTCTTTGTATTTCTGCAGGGTGGACTGTACGCCGCGCGCCACGTCGTAGTGCTCTTGACCCAAGACCATCGGATCCAGTTGGCGCGAAGTGGAATCAAGCGGATCGACTGCCGGGTAAATACCCAAAGAGGCAATATCGCGGCTCAATACGACGGTTGCGTCCAAGTGGGCGAACGTTGTTGCCGGAGACGGGTCGGTCAAGTCGTCCGCAGGTACATATACGGCTTGGATAGAAGTAATAGAACCGGTTTGGGTAGAGGTAATACGCTCCTGCAAACGACCCATTTCTTCTGCCAATGTCGGTTGGTAGCCCACTGCAGACGGCATACGGCCCAACAATGCGGATACTTCGGTACCAGCCAGAGTGTAACGGTAGATGTTGTCCACGAAGAACAATACGTCGCGGCCTTTGCCGTTTTCGTCTTTTTCGTCACGGAAGTATTCCGCCATGGTCAAACCGGTCAATGCGACGCGCAAACGGTTGCCCGGAGGTTCGTTCATCTGACCGTAAACCATTGCCACTTTATCCAATACGTTGGAATCTTTCATCTCGTGGTAGAAGTCGTTACCTTCGCGGGTACGCTCACCCACGCCTGCGAACACGGACAAGCCGCTGTGCGCTTTGGCGATGTTGTTGATCAATTCCATCATGTTCACGGTTTTACCCACACCGGCACCGCCGAACAGACCTACTTTACCGCCTTTGGCAAACGGACACAGCAAGTCAATCACTTTAATGCCCGTTTCGAGCAATTCGGTTGTGGAAGACAGTTCGTCAAACTTAGGAGCGGCTTGGTGGATGGCACGGCTCTTGTCGGTATCGATTCGACCTGCCTCGTCAACAGGCGTTCCCAATACATCGACAATGCGTCCCAACGTACCTTTACCTACCGGCACAGTAATGGGCGCACCGGTATTGCTCACAGTCATGCCGCGTTTCAAACCGTCCGAGCTGCCCATCGCAATGGTACGGACTACGCCGTCGCCCAAAAGCTGTTGGACTTCCAAAGTCAGACCGTTTTCGTCTAATTTCAAAGCGTCGTAAACGCGCGGAATCATGTCGCGTGGAAATTCCACGTCAACAACCGCACCGATAATTTGTACGATTTTGCCTTGGCTCATTATCGTATCCTAATTTCCGTACAGGATTCAGACGGCATCAGACAGCCGCCGCACCTGCTACAATTTCTGACAATTCCGTGGTAATCGCAGCTTGACGCGATTTGTTATATACCAAACGCAACTCTTTGATGGCATTGCCTGCATTGTCTGTTGCAGCTTTCATGGCAACCATGCGGGCTGCCTGTTCGGATGCCATATTGTCGCTCAACGCCTGATAAACCACAGACTCTAAATAGCGGCGAACCAGATATTCCAACACTGCAAGTGCAGTCGGTTCGTAGCGGTATTCCCAGCTGAACGGTGATTTGGGAGCTGAATCGCCAATCACGTTCTCACCGATAGGCAGCAATACTTCCATTCTCGGTTCTTGACGCATGGTATTGACAAAACCCGAATACACCAGATGGATTCTGTCAATTTCATGTTTCTCATACCGTTGGAAGAGTTCTGTCAAAGGTCCGAGCAGCATTTCCATTTTTGGGGTATCGCCCAAATTTACGGCACTGGCAACCACATTCAGACCAATGCTCTGACACGCCATCAGACCTTTACTGCCAAGGCATACGATTTCCTCTTCAATACCTTGATTCCGATACTCTTGAACTTGTGCCAAAAACTTTTTCAGCACGTTGGCGTTCAAACCGCCACACAAACCCTTATCAGACGTAATCAAAATAAAACCGACACGTCTGATTTCCCGATGAGATTCCAGTAACGGAATACCATGATCGGTATTGGTTTGCGCAAGATGGCTCATCACCATACGCACTTTTTCGGCATACGGACGCGCCAAACGCATCCGTTCCTGAGTCTTCCGCATTTTAGAGGTTGACACCATCTGCATCGCTTTAGTGATCTTTTGGGTATTCTGAACACTGCGGATTTTGGTGAGAATCTCTTTTCCTACTGCCATTTCAGACTCCTTTCACTTCAAGCCTTATGCCTGATAGGCGTAAGAAGATTTGAAGGATTTCATGGCTGCTTCAAGCGTTTTCTCGCTCTCGTCGGACATTGCACCTGAAGCATTGACGGCTTCCAAAACTTCCGGATGTTGGGTACGGACAAAGCTCAAAAATTCAGATTCAAAAGCCAGAGCTTTGGCAACCGGAACATCAGAATACGAACCGTTGTTGATTGCCCAAAGGGTCAAAGCCATTTCAGCCGTATTCAACGTACTGAACTGTTTCTGTTTCATCAGTTCGGTTACGACTTCGCCATGCTCCAATTGTTTGCGCGTAGCTTCATCCAAATCGGATGCAAATTGCGAGAACGCCGCCAATTCACGATATTGTGCCAACGCCAAACGGATACCGCCACCCAGCTTTTTAATCACTTTGGTTTGTGCAGCACCGCCTACGCGGGATACGGAAATACCGGCATTGATTGCAGGACGGATACCGGCGTTGAAGAGGTCGGTTTCCAAGAAAATCTGACCGTCGGTAATCGAAATGACGTTAGTCGGAACGAAAGCAGATACGTCGCCCGCTTGGGTTTCGATAATCGGCAAAGCAGTCAGAGAACCGGTTTTGCCTTTTACTTCGCCGTTGGTCAATTTCTCCACTTCGTGTTCATTGACACGTGCTGCACGTTCCAACAGACGGGAGTGCAGGTAGAACACATCGCCGGGATAGGCTTCGCGGCCGGGCGGACGGCGCAAAAGCAGGGAAATTTGACGGTAAGCCACAGCCTGTTTGGACAAATCGTCATAAACAATCAAGGCATCTTCGCCGCGGTCGCGGAAGAATTCACCCATCGTACAACCGGAGTAAGGTGCGATATATTGCAATGCCGCCGCTTCAGATGCAGTTGCAGCAACCACAATCGTGTGTTCCATCGCGCCATGCTCTTCCAATTTGCGGACCACGTTGGCAATAGAAGATGCTTTTTGACCGATAGCGACATAGATACAGATAACACCCGTACCTTTTTGGTTGACGATGGCATCCAGCGCTACGGCCGTTTTACCGGTTTGACGGTCGCCAATAATCAACTCACGCTGACCGCGACCGACAGGAACCATAGAGTCAATCGCCTTCAGACCGGTTTGCATCGGCTGGTCAACCGATTTGCGCGCAATCACGCCCGGTGCGATTTTTTCGATAGGGGCGGTCAAAGTTGTATTAATCGGGCCTTTGCCGTCGATAGGCCGACCCAATGCATCAACGACGCGTCCGACCAGTTCGCGTCCGACCGGCACTTCCAAGATACGACCGGTACAGGTAACCGTGTCGCCTTCTTTAATATGTTCGTACTCGCCCAACACTACGGCGCCGACGGAGTCGCGCTCCAGGTTCATCGCCAAGCCGAAAGTGTTACCCGGGAATTCGAGCATCTCACCTTGCATTGCATCTGACAAACCATGGATGCGAACGATACCGTCAGTTACCGAAATCACCGTACCACGGGTACGCACTTCGGCATTTACAGACAGATTTTCGATCTTGGCTTTAATCAAATCGCTAATTTCAGCAGGATTAAGCTGCATGAAAACTCTCCTAATTCGTCATAGTCGTGTACAAGGCACTCAATTTGCCTTGTACAGACAAATCCAAAACCTGATCACCCACTTCAACTTTTATGCCGCCAATCAGCTCCGGTTCGATTTCGACAGAGATTTTCAGCTCGCTGTCGAAACGCTTATTCAGCATTTGCGCCAACTCGCCGACCTGTTTGTCGGTCAACGGATAGGCACTGTAAATGACGGCAGATTTGATATGGTTGAATGATAAGGTCAAGTCTTGATATTGAGCATATACTTCCGGCAATATCGACAAACGTTTCTGCCCGGCCAAGACGATAACAAAGTTTTTCAACTCCTTGTCTTTCAAACCGACCAAATCGATGAGGATATCTGCTTTTTCTGAAGCATTCGTTTCAGGACGGTCAATCAATGAAGCCACCTTCCCTTCCTGAACAACCGCCGCAAGTTTTTCCAGTCCGCCCAACCAAGACTCAATTTGGCTTTTTTCCTGAGCCAGACCGAACAATGCCTTTGCATAAGGTCTGGCAATCGTTGCGAACTCTGCCATAAGATTACAGCTCCTGTTTCAGGGTATCGAGCAGTTTTGCGTGTTTGGAAGCATCGACTTCGCTGCGCAAAATAGATTCGGCACCTTTGACAGCCAACACGGCAACCTGCTCGCGCAGGGATTCGCGTGCGCGGAACAATTCCTGCTCCACATCGGCCTTTGCCTGAGCTGCAATGCGCGCCGCCTCGGAAGAAGCCTGTTCTTTGGCTTCTTCGACAATTTTGGCGGCACGTTTTTCGGCGTTGGCAACCATTTCGGAAACCTGATTACGCCCTTCTGCCAAGAGTTCTGCAACCTTTTTTTCAGCCTGCTCGAAATCGCTTTTACCACGCTCGGCGGCAGCCAAGCCTTCGGCGACTTTTGCGGCACGCTCATCCAAAGCTTTTGCAATCGGCGGCCACACGAATTTCATGGTAAACCATACCAAACCGAAAAAGACGATGATTTGAGCGAATAATGTTGCATTGATATTCACGTTACTTAACCTTCGTACTGGGGTTAATCAAACAGGCTGCGCCTGTACGGAACGGACGAATCCGTCCTGATTATGCACCTGCAAACGGGTTAACGAAGGCGAACAGCAGTGCAATGGCGACACCAATCAAGAATGCGGCATCAATCAAACCGGCAATCAGGAACAGTTTGGTTTGCAGCGGACCGATCAGTTCGGGCTGACGGGCAGAAGACTCCAAATATTTAGAACCGACCATTGCGATACCGATAGAGGCACCCAATGCACCCAATGCAACGATCAAACCACATGCGATAGCAATCAAACCCATTTTAAACTCCTTAAAGAAACAAAGGTTAAACTACAAAAACAAACTACTTAGGAAAATCAGTGCGCATCATGTGCCTGTCCGATATAGACGAACGCCAACGCCATGAAAATAAACGCCTGCAGGGTAATCACCAAAATATGGAAAATCGCCCATGCCAAACCGGCAATAATGTGGAATACAAACAGAATCGGATCCATGACTTCGACGCTGCCGGAAGCCGCCCAAGCACCGCCAAGCAAGGCTATCAGCAAGAATACCAACTCGCCCGCATACATATTGCCGAACAACCGCATACCGTGGGATACGGTTTTAGAAAGAAACTCGACCAAATTCAACAGAAAGTTCGCAGGTGCGAGTTTTGCACCGAACGGCGCGCTGAACAACTCGTGAAACCAGCCACCCAATCCTTTGATTTTGATGTTGTAATAGATACAAATCAGCAACACGCCGACAGCGAGTGCCAAAGTGGTGTTCAAATCGGCAGTCGGTACGACGCGCAGCAGGGCGTGATGGTTGCCGGTAATGCCCTGCCATACCATCGGCAGCAAATCGACCGGCAGCATATCCATCGCGTTCATCAGAAAAATCCAGACAAACAGCGTCAGACCCAACGGCGCGACGGCTTTTCTAGACTTTTCGTTGTGAATGATGCTCTTACACATATCGTCCACAAACTCAAACAAGATTTCCACGGCAGCCTGGAAACGTCCGGGAACGCCTGCCGTTGCTTTTTTCGCACCGCGCCACAACAGAAAGCTGCCGATTACGCCCAACAGGACGGCAAAAAAGACGGCATCAAGGTTAATAAACGAAAAATCAGCAATGTTTTTCAGTCCCTGACCCTGAGTAACATCCGACAAACTGGTCAAGCTCTGCAAGTGGTGCTTGATGTAGTCGGCAGCGGTAATGGTTTCACCTGCCATAATCTTTCACTCTCAACAATACTAAAAAAACCAAATGGCTGACACCGAGCAGCCCCATCAGAAACGGGGCGAACACCAGCGATTGATGCCATATTGCAAATACGGCGAGCATGGACAACAGCGACAGCACTACTTTTAAAATCTCTCCGAAGACGAACATCCTGCTTTGCAGGAAAGGGTTTCCCCTGAAAAGTTTTAAAAGTAAAACTGCAACAAACGTGGGAAGCAGGTAGGACAAACCGCCACCGACCGCCGAAAGGAATCCGGCAAAACCCCATACAGCAAAGGCAACTGCGGCGCATATGGACAATACGGCGGATTGTAGGATGATAATCTGCTTCATAAAGGGAATGTTTCCGCCTCGGATTTGGGGCGCGGCTAATATAATTTAGAAGCCTTATTACGTCAAGCGACAGTTAATCTTTGTGAAACAACGTATCCCAATCCGCCGCGCTCGCCGCCTGAATAACGGCGACAGGTGTCATTCTAACACACATTACATATAATTACAGGATATTAAGGAGTTTGTCCGCAATTTCTTTACACTTTTAATGTTCTTACGTGATTTGTTTGCTTTACGTGGAAATAATAAAAAATCAACGCGAAATTGTAGCAGTTTATCGGTCGGATTGTCGGCAGTTTGGGGAATTTGCTCAATAAATAAAAGGTCGTCTGAAAATATTTTCAGACGACCTTTTCCGAATAAAGGATTAGCAACGGCCTGCCGCTTTAAGCAAAGCATTGCATTGACTTTTGCCTTTGTGCGTTCCGCCTCCCAAACAAATTGCATCGGAAGTGGTAACGCCGATTGTGCTGATTACACTGGTAACATAGCATTGGCTCACGCGCTTACCCACAGTTGCGGTAAAGTTGATGCGTATGCCTTCATTGCTGCGGTTGCTGATTTTTACGGCATTTGGGCTGACGCCCAAGGCAAACGCGGCACGTTCCTGAAGTTTCTGGTCGGAAACGGTTACATTATTGATTGAGCCGCAACCTGCTAATGCCAACGCAACGAACGCAGCCGAAACGATGATGCGTGTGTTCATAATTTCCTCGAAAATTAAAAATGAAAACAGGAAAACGATTCTTACGTGAAGCAGAAAAATGTCAATAGAATTATATTTCCCACTTAAAATCTGGAAAGCTGTTCTCTATATTTCAGACGGTATATCCCGCAAAATTAAGGTCGGTAATCTATGCCCAACTGCTTCAAGATATGGTCGAAGGTTTCGGGCGTGTCGAAATGCAGGATGATTCTGCCTTTTTTATGGTTGGCGGTTTTGATTTCGGCGTTGACACCCAGTTTTTCAGTCAGCAAATCATTCAGGCGGCCGATGTCGGCGGCGGCAGTTTTTTTGGGCTCGGGACGTTTGTTTTGAAGGGCGGCTTGGCTGCGGCGTTCGACTTCGCGCACCGACCAGCCGTTTTTGACAGCCTTTTGCGCCAATTCGAGCTGTTCGACGACGGGCAGGGTCAGCAGTGCGCGGGCGTGCCCCATTTCGAGGCGGCGTTGGTAAAGCATTTCCTGCACGGGTTCGGGCAGGCTTAAAAGGCGCAGGCTGTTGGAAATCGCGCTTCGGCTTTTACCGACGGCTTGGGCGATGGTTTCGTGGGTCAGCCCGAACTCGTCGGCAAGGCGTTTCAAGCCTTGTGCTTCTTCGATGGGGTTGAGGTTTTCGCGCTGGAGGTTTTCGATCAAACCCATTGCCAACGCGGTTTCGTCGCTGATGGTTTTGATAACGGCGGGGATTTCGGTCAGGCCGGCAATCTGTGCGGCACGCCAACGCCGCTCCCCCGCAATCAGTTCGTATCGGGACAGTCCGTGTTCGCGCACGATGACGGGCTGTATCACGCCTTGCGCCTTAATCGAATCTGCCAGCTCCTGCAAGGCTTCGTCATCGATTTGAACACGCGCCTGATAGCGGCCGGGCCGGATATCTTTAACCGCAACCGTGGTCAATCGGTCGCCGCTGCTGTTGTCTGCGCCGTTGGCGAGCAGCGAATCCAAACCGCGCCCCAATCCGCCTTTTACTTTTGCCATACCGCCCTCCCGTGCCTATTCAGATAGGATGTTAAATCGGATATTTTATCGGATATTGGGTGTTGCCGACAATTTGTATCCGTATTTATCGGATTTCTGTTTTTTCACTATAATAGCCGGTTTGCCGTTGCAGGCGGTTTTATGGGAAAGGCGGATGATGGTACGGCGTTTGATAATCGGCATCAGTGGGGCGAGCGGTTTCCAATACGGCGTGAAGGCTTTGGAACTTTTACGCGCGCAAGATATCGAAACGCACCTTGTGGTATCGAAAGGTGCGGAGATGGCGCGCGCTTCGGAAACGGCTTATGCGAGAGACGAGGTATATGCCCTCGCGGACTTCGTGCATCCGATCGGCAATATCGGGGCGTGCATTGCCAGCGGTACGTTTAAAACGGACGGGATGCTGGTCGCCCCCTGTTCGATGCGGACGCTTGCCTCGGTCGCGCACGGCTTCGGCGACAACCTCTTGACGCGTGCGGCGGATGTGGTTTTGAAGGAAAGGCGGCGGCTGGTGCTGATGGTGCGCGAAACGCCGCTGAACCTTGCCCATTTGGACAATATGAAGCGGGTAACGGAAATGGGCGGCGTGGTGTTTCCCCCTGTTCCTGCGATGTACCGCAAACCGCAGACGGCGGACGACATAGTGGCGCACAGTGTTGCACACGCTTTGTCGCTGTTCGGAATCGATACGCCGGATTCGGCGGAATGGCAGGGAATGGCGGATTAAAGGACAAAAATGCCGTCTGAACACGGATACGGTTCAGACGGCATCATTTTATACGACTGCCTTATTTGGCTGCGCCTTCATTCCATGCGGCAGGGGATTTGTAGCCCTCGAAGCGTTTGTGCGCGTAGGCTTTGAACGCGTCGGAGTTATAGGCCTCGGTTACGTCTTTAAGCCATTGGCTGTCTTTGTCGGCGGTTTTGACGGCAGACCAGTTGACATAGGCAAAGCTCGGTTCTTGGAACAGGGCTTCGGTCAGCTTCATGCCGCTGCTTATGGCGTAGTTGCCGTTGACGACGGCAAAATCCACGTCGGCGCGGCTACGCGGCAGTTGCGCGGCTTCAAGCTCGACGATTTTGATGTTTTTCAGGTTCTCGGCGATGTCCGCTTTGGATGCGGTCAACGGATTGATGCCGTCTTTGAGTTTGATCCAACCCAGTTCGTCGAGCATCACCAAGACGCGGGCGAAGTTGGACGGGTCGTTGGGCGCGGATACGGTGCTGCCGTCTTTGACTTCTTCCAGCGATTTCAGCTTGCCCGGGTACAGTCCCAAAGGCGCGGTCGGCACTTGGAAGACTTCGGTGATGTCCAGATTGTGTTCTTTTTTGAAGTCGTCAAGATAGGGTTTGTGTTGGAAGACGTTGATGTCCAACTCGCCCTCAGCCAATGCCAGATTCGGGCGTACATAGTCGGTAAACTCGACCAGTTTGACGGTGTAGCCTTTTTTCTCCAGCTCGGGTTGGATTTGTTCTTTGACCATATCGCCGAAGTCGCCGACGGTCGTGCCGAAGACGATTTCTTTTTTCGCCGCGCCGTTGTCGGCGGCGGCAGAAGCGGATGCGGCGGGCGCGCTGTCTTTTTGACCGCCGCAGGCGGCGAGGATGAGCGCGAGTGCGGCGGCGGAAAGGGTTTTGAAGAAGGTTTTCATATTTTCTCCTGATGTTGTGGCGGTTTCAAACAAAAATGACGGGCAGGGAGTCCTGCCGTCCGGATTCGGCGTTCAGACGGCATTTGCCGCGAACAGGGGAATTTTATAGCATTTTTCGGATAGCGGTGGGGGTTTTGGCGTTCAGACGGCATTTTGGGTTCAACGTTTGTCGAGTTTCCGCGCCAACGTGTTGCCGGTGCTTTGAATCAGGATAACGAGCAGCACGAGGAGGGCGACGATGAAGACGATGACTTCGGTTTGGTAGCGGTAGTAGCCGTAGCGGATGGCGAGGTCGCCCAAGCCGCCGCCGCCTATCATCCCTGCCGCCGCGCTGTATGACAAAAGCCCGATGGCAAGCACGGTAATGCTGGAAACCATGCCCGCGCGCGCTTCGTTCAAGAGGACTTTGCAGACGATGGCAATCGGAGGCGCACCCATCGCGGCGGCGGCTTCAATCACGCCTTTGGGGACTTCGCGCAGGTTTTGTTCCACCAGTCGGGCAAAATAAAACAATCCCGACACGCTCAACACCAGCGAGGCGGCAACCGGGCCGATGGTGCTGCCGACGATGGCGCGTGTGGCGGGTATCATCGCAATCATCAAAATGACGAAGGGGAAGGCGCGCATGAGGTTGACGAGGTTGTCGAGCAGGAAGTTCACCGGCTTGTTGTAATGCAGTTGGCGGCTGGAAGTTACGAAGAGCAACACGCCCAGCAACGTGCCGAAAACGACGGCGAATGTGGTGGACAAACCGACCATTACGAAGGTTTCGCCCAATGCGCGGACGATTTCGCCTTTCATACCGATGATGTTGGAAACGGTTTGTTCAAATGTTAAGCCTGCCATATTCAGTCCTCCCGAATCAGTTCGCGCCCGATGTCGGATCGGGCGTGGATTTGGTTGCCGCGTACTTCGACGATTTCGACGACTTTGCCTTTATCCAACAGGGCGGCGCGGTCGCACAGTCGTCTGATAACGCTCATTTCGTGGGTTACGATGACGATGGTTACGTTGAATCGTTTGTTGATGTCTTCCAAACATTCCAAGACGCTGCGCGTGGTGGCGGGGTCGAGGGCGGAAGTGGGTTCGTCGGCGAGGATGACTTGGGGTTTGGGCGCGAGTGCGCGGGCGATGCCGACACGTTGTTTCTGCCCGCCGGAAAGCTGGGCGGGATAGTGGCCGGCGCGTTCGGTCAAGCCGACGATTTCAAGGCATTCTTTAACGCGCGCTTTGATTTTTTCAGACGGCCATCCGGCGATTTCCAAAGGAAAGGCGACATTGCCGGCGACGGTGCGGTTGTTCAACAGGTTGAACTGCTGAAACACCATGCCGATATTCTGCCGCGCCTGACGCAATGCGGCGGCATCAAGCGCGGTCAGCTCTTGTCCGCAGACGTTGACCTTGCCCGTGTCGGGGCGTTCCAACAGGTTAATCAGCCGCAACAGGGTGGATTTGCCCGCGCCGGAATAGCCCATCAGCCCGAAGATTTCGCCGTCGCGGATTTCAAGGCTGGTCGGCTCGACGGCGGCAAAACGGGTCTTGTCGCGCGTTTGGTAATGCTTGGAAACCTTGTCCAAAATAATCATTGTCTTTCCCATACAACAAAGCCCGATGCAGGACACAACGGGCGCGGAAGATAAAGCTGAAATTGTCGGAACGCTTTAGCTGTTATGCCCGCAAGCTGTGTCAAATCGGCAGGTTAATTTTCGTAGGATATTATCGGGAAAGCATTTTTTTGTCAATAAAGCAGGAAGCGGGCAACCATTTCGGACAATGCCGTCTGAAACGGGCAAAGGCAGCGGTTCGCACCAAAACGGCAAATAATTGAAAAACATATAGTGGATTAACAAAAATCAGGACAAG
>NZ_KV815496.1:18733-25896 GCF_001814225.1 Neisseria sp. HMSC070F02
CGCCGTACTGGTTTAAATTTAATCCACTATAAATTATGTCGGAAACATTCCAAAGGCGGTGCAGTTTCGGCATATAATTCGGGCAAACGCCTGTTCAGACGGCATTTTGTCTTTTCCAACCCTGACCGTTCAGGGTTCCGATTCTTAAGGAAATCCGATGTACCTACCCTCTATGAAGCATTCCCTGCCGCTGCTGGCGGCCCTGGTGCTTGCCGCGTGTTCTTCGACACACGCGCCCAGCAGCAAGACCCTGGCAGACAATATAGAAACTGCCGATCTTTCGGCAAGCGTTCCCACCCGCCCTGCCGAACCCGAAGGAAAAACGCTGGCAGATTACGGCGGCTACCCGTCCGCACTGGATGCAGTGAAACAGAAAAACGATGCCGTCGTCGCCGCCTATTTGGAAAACGCCGGCGACAGTGCGATGGCGGAAAATGTCCGCAACGAGTGGCTGAAGTCTTTGGGCGCACGCAGACAGTGGACGCTGTTTGCACAGGAATACGCCAAACTCGAACCGGCAGGGCGCGCCCAAGAAGTCGAATGCTACGCCGATTCGAGCCGCAACGACTATACGCGTGCCGCCGAACTGGTTAAAAATACGGGCAAACTGCCTTCGGGCTGCACCAAACTGTTGGAACAGGCAGCCGCATCCGGCTTGTTGGACGGCAACGACGCCTGGAGGCGCGTGCGCGGACTGCTGGCCGGCCGCCAAACCACAGACGCACGCAACCTTGCCGCCGCATTGGGCAGCCCGTTTGACGGCGGTACACAAGGTTCGCGCGAATACGCCCTGTTGAACGTCATCGGCAAAGAAGCACGCAAATCGCCGAATGCCGCCGCCCTGCTGTCCGAAATGGAAAGCGGTTTAAGCCTCGAACAACGCAGTTTCGCGTGGGGCGTATTGGGGCATTATCAGTCGCAAAACCTCAATGTGCCTGCCGCCTTGGACTATTACGGCAAAGTTGCCGACCGCCGCCAACTGACCGACGACCAAATCGAGTGGTACGCCCGCGCCGCCTTGCGCGCCCGACGTTGGGACGAGCTGGCTTCCGTAATCTCGCATATGCCCGAAAAACTGCAAAAAAGCCCGACCTGGCTCTACTGGCTGGCACGCAGTCGCGCCGCAACGGGCAACACGCAAGAGGCGGAAAAACTTTACAAACAGGCGGCAGCGACGGGCAGGAATTTTTATGCGGTGCTGGCGGGGGAAGAGTTGGGGCGCAAAATCGATACGCGCAACAATGTGCCCGATGCCGGCAAAAACAGCGTCCTCCGTATGGCGGAAGACGGCGCGATTAAGCGCGCGCTGGTGCTGTTCCGAAACAGCCGAACCGCCGGCGATGCGAAAATGCGCCGTCAGGCTCAGGCGGAATGGCGTTTCGCCACACGCGGCTTCGATGAAGACAAGCTGCTGACCGCCGCGCAAACCGCGTTCGACCACGGTTTTTACGATATGGCGGTCAACAGCGCGGAACGCACCGACCGCAAACTCAACTACACCTTGCGCTACATTTCGCCGTTTAAAGACACGGTAATCCGCCACGCGCAAAATGTTAATGTCGATCCGGCGTGGGTTTACGGGCTGATTCGTCAGGAAAGCCGCTTCGTTATGGGCGCGCAATCCCGCGTAGGCGCGCAGGGGCTGATGCAGGTTATGCCTGCCACCGCGCGCGAAATCGCCGGCAAAATCGGTATGGATGCCGCACAACTTTACACCGCCGACGGCAATATCCGTATGGGGACGTGGTATATGGCGGACACCAAACGCCGCCTGCAAAACAACGAAGTCCTCGCCACCGCAGGCTATAACGCCGGTCCCGGCAGGGCGCGCCGATGGCAGGCGGACACGCCCCTCGAAGGCGCGGTATATGCCGAAACCATCCCGTTTTCCGAAACGCGCGACTATGTCAAAAAAGTGATGGCCAATGCCGCCTACTACGCCTCCCTCTTCGGCGCGCCGCACATCCCGCTCAAACAGCGTATGGGCATTGTCCCCGCCCGCTGACGTACCGATGCCGTCTGAAACCCGCCCGGTCTTTCAGACGGCATTTTTATCCCGAACGGCATTGACGGCGAACCATAAATATAAGACAATCCGAAAATTGTTTTTCCTGCTTTTTCAAGCAGCTTGACACGGCACAAGCCGACCCGTTAGGAGGTGATGTTTCCGTCACGGCGCGTATCCCGCCGCCGCAAGGCACAGCGATACGGTAAACCTTCAACACCGTCTGCCCTACCCTTTCCACCGATATGATGGGCAGATGAAACAACCGAATTTATTAAAGGAAATAAAATGCCTGCAATCCGCGTAAAAGAGAATGAACCATTTGAAGTCGCTATGCGCCGTTTCAAACGCGCCGTAGAAAAAACCGGCCTGCTGACCGAGCTGCGCGCCCGCGAAGCCTACGAAAAACCGACTACCGAACGCAAACGCAAAAAAGCGGCAGCCGTAAAACGCCTGCAAAAACGCCTGCGCAGCCAACAACTGCCGCCCAAAATGTACTAAACGTTCAAGTACAGATTACAGGTCAGCCCTGTGATATGAGGACACACCGCAAGACCTGCTCTGCGGTGTGTTTTGCTTTTCAGACGGCATCGAAACCCGCCGTTTCTATCCGACATCCCAGCGAGGACATTATGAGCCTGAAAATCCGCCTTACCGAAGACATGAAAACCGCGATGCGCGCCAAAGACCAAGTTTCCCTCGGCACCATCCGCCTCATCAACGCCGCCGTCAAACAGTTTGAAGTGGACGAACGCACCGAAGCCGACGATGCCAAAATCACCGCCATCCTGACCAAAATGGTCAAACAGCGAAAAGACAGCGCGAAAATCTACACTGAAGCCGGCCGTCAGGATTTGGCAGACAAAGAAAACGCCGAAATCGAGGTACTGCACCGCTACCTTCCCCAAATGCTCTCCGCCGGGGAAATCCGTACTGCGGTCGATGCCGCCGTTGCCGAAACCGGCGCGGCAGGTATGGCGGATATGGGCAAAGTGATGGGCGTATTGAAAACCCGACTTGCCGGCAAAGCCGATATGGGCGAAGTCAACAAAATCCTGAAAGCCGTGCTGACCGCCTGATTGTATGAATATAAGGAAAAATGCCGTCTGAACCCCATATCGCAGGTTCAGACGGCATTTTCAATGTCCCAATATCGAATCGGCAGGGGCAACACGGTTTCGATACACCGAAACGGGTTTTGCCGATAAACGGATTCCGTTTGCGCCCCATCGGACAAAATGCCGTCTGAAACACGATTCCGTTCAGACGGCATAGATTTATTTGACCAATTTCAAGCCTTTTTTGGCGGGCCGGGGCGCGGTTTCGGCAGAGGTGTTTTCAGGCGGCGTGTCGGGGCGATACGCTTCCAATTCAAACCCCATACCTTCGCCGGTCTCCCGTGCGAAAAGGCTGAGGACGTGTCCGACAGGTATCCATATATCGTGCGCCTGTCCGCCGAAGCGGGCGGAAAAACTGATCCAATCGTTGTCGATTTGAAGGTTTTGCGTGGCGGTCGCGCCGATGTTGAGCATAATTTCGTTGTCGCGGACATACTGCATAGGAACGCGCGTGTGTTCGTTGACCCAGACGAGGATATGCGGCGTGAGGCTGTTGTCGCTGCACCATTCGCAAAGTGCGCGGAGGATATAGGGTTTGGTGGAAGTAGTCATAATGCTCCCCATAATGTGCCTGAATATAGAAATGCCTGAAACCGTCAGGTTTTACAGGCATTTCAAACTTATTTGCGCATGGCTTTTTCGGCGGGTGTCAGTGCTTCGATAAAGGCTTCGCGCTGGAAGATGCGCTCGGCGTATTTGAGCAGCGGCGCGGCACTTTTGCCCAGTTTGACATCGTAGTGGTCGAGCCGCCACAGCAGCGGAGCAAGGGCGACATCAATCATAGAAAAATCTTCGCCGAGGATGTATTTGCTTTTGCTGAACGAAGGGGCAAGCATGGTCAGACCGTTGCCGATGGCTTCGCGCGCTTTTGCCTGTTCCTTGTTGGTGGCGGCGGGGTTTTCCAAAACTTGGACGTGGTTGAACAATTCTTTTTCCATACGGTACAGCACCAGCCGGCCCCTGCCGCGCATAACGGGATCGCCGGGCATAAGCTGCGGATGGGGGAAGCGTTCGTCGATGTATTCGTTGATGATGTTGGACTCGTGCAGCACCAAATCGCGTTCGACCAGCACAGGGACTTGGTTATACGGGTTCATGACGGCGAGGTCTTCGGGTTTGTTGTAAATATCGACGTCTTTGATTTCAAAATCCATACCTTTTTCGTACAAAACGAAACGGCAGCGGTGGCTGAAGGGGCAGGTAATGCCGGAATAGAGGGTCATCATAATAATTGTCGCTCCTGTGTGATGCCTGTAAAACGGCTGATTTATAGTGGATTAACAAAAACCAGTACGGCGTTGCCTCGCCTTAGCTCAAAGAGAACGATTCTCTAAGGTGCTGAAGCACCAAGTGAGTCGGTTCCGTACCATCTGTACTGTCTGCGGCTTCGTCGCCTTGTCCTGATTTAAATTTAATCCACTATATAAGGGTTTAATCGCGCAATTATACGCGATTTCCGGCACTTAATCCAGAAATTCGGCTCAATCTGTTGTTTTTTATATATTTTCCCCGATTTTCCGTATCAGTGCGAACTTACTGTCTTTGTTGCGCGGACGCGCACCCTGCCAAACCGTCTGCCAGCCTTGCGGCGCATCCGCATTTTGGGGCAGGAGGACGATGCGGTAGCGGCATTGTACATCGCCGACGCGGTGCGGCAATGTGCCGTACTGCGTCCAAACAATCCGCGTGTGCAGGTCGCCGCCGCCTATGCCGATACACTCGATGCCGTCTGAAAGCTCCCGTTTCAATTCCGGGGAAAGCGATGCCTCCATACTCCGGACGACCGGCGCGTGGCTTTTCGCCGCGTCCAGCCACGGCAGGAACAGCGTCATCAGCAAAGCCCAGGTCAGGGTAACGCCTGCCGCCCAGTTGGTAACCGCCTGCCTGCCGCGTATGTTTTTCCGGGTAATCGCCCACAGCCACAAGGGTGTGAACAGTACGGCAACCGCCATCGGAATAGGATCGATATCAGGAACATAATACGGGCTGAAATAGGCGGCACGTTCGGCAAGCTTGGCGGGCCAGCCGTAATTCATCGCAAAAAAGCCCGTCCACAGGAACACGGCAAACAGTCCGAACGCCATAATGCCGAACCAGTTGACAAACGCCGCCGCGCCGCGCCTCAGGCTGTCCAGTTGCGCCGCGCCGAACAGGGCAAGCGGTGGCAGCAGCCAGACGAGGTTGTCCTGAAAACGCTGCGGATTGGCGGCAAGCAGCACCAAAACGGCAACCATCCACACAACGCCCAAAATCCCCCAATCGGTCGAAAACAGACGCGTGCGGCATACCGTCCAAACCGCCAGCGGCAGCGCAGGCAATGCAAACCAAAGCAGGTTTTTCAGATAGTAAAACAAACTGAATGCCGTCTGAACGTGCCGCACGCCGCCGAACGTACCGAAAACGTGATCGTCGAGCCATTGCGCGAACAGCGCGGGCTGCGTTTTTGCCAAGAGCAGCGGGTAAACGGTCATAAGCGGCAGGGCAAAGGCAAGTGAGGCGACTGCCGTCAACATCAAACGCCTGCTTTGCCACGGACGGAAAAACATCAGTACGGGCAAGGGCAGCATCAGGGCAAATGCTGCCGGATAAGCTGCTGCCAACGACATCAGCGTCCAGCCCGTACCGAGCAGAAAAGAGGCGGCAATCACGCGCCGGCGAGCCAAAGAATAACCGTGCAGCACCAGTCCGGCGGCGGCAAAGGCGGCGGCGGCGGGATTGAGGAAATGGGCAACTGGAATCAGCCCGATACAGCCGATGAGAATCAGGACGACGCTGCGCCCGTGGTGTCTGCCCAAAAAGTTGAAACCGGCAAAGCCGCAGGAAGTCAGTCCGACAACGGCGAAAAACACGCCGGCAAAGCGTGCGGCATCATACGGGTCGGCTGCCCACGGCGACAGCAAATGTTTGAACGCGGCGGCAACCCAAAGATACACGGGCGGTATGCCGAAATCGGTTTGACCGAACAGATGGGCAACCAAAGGGGTGGGGCTGCCTGCCAGTGCTTCGACGGCGGTATAGACGGCAGGTTCGGCAGGATTCCATAAATCATGTGAAAATACACCCGGCCACAACCAGGCAAACGCCATCAACAGCAGCAGCCACGGTTTTTCGTGGGTTTTGGCGGGCGGGCGGGCATCGGGCGGGGTATAGGTCAGCATAAGTGTGAGAAGAAATGGACGGATTGCCAAGTGTAGCAAATATTCGCACAAAGGTCGTGCAGAGACTGCTTCAGACGGCATCAGACACAAAAAGACCGGCAACAAAAAAGACTGCACATGGCAGTCTTTGCAGATACTATCTTTTTCATAATATTTTTTCCTGGCCCGACACAGTCCATAGCATATCAAAACTGTTGTTTTCAATCAGGATATATACCCCCAATCCCAAATAAACAACAGCAACAAACCATCTGCTATATTTTTCCAAAGTTTCTCCAACAGAAGGGACTTGTGCTAATTTTTGGGCAGAAAAAACCAAGAGATAAATCATGACTAGAAAGGTAAGTAAAGCCACTATCAAATTCGCTAAATTTAAGGTAGTAAAATATGGGACAAAGACACCAATATTGTCAGCACCACAACTTGCAAAAGTAATCATAGCGACTAGAAAAATCAGGTTTTTATTATCTTTGCGCAAACCCTCTTTGGCAATAGCCTCTCCATCAGAATCCCCTAAAAGCAAAACTTTGAGGCCTAGGAAAATCGGAATCAAGCCGAGCAAACCTAAAATCTCTTTACTAGGAATATAATCTAAGACAAATGCAAAAAGCAAACTTAGCAATATCAGGCTAACAGAGCCTAGAAATTGTCCTAAATAGATGTTAATGATGTCTTTTCTGCTTTTTCTTTTGGCAAAAAATAACATTAGGATAATAAGTAAGTCTACGGCTGTCCCAGAATACAGGATTATTGAAGTAACGACATTTTGAATCATAAAACATCTCATTCAAATATATTTTTGAATGTATTCAAACATTAAACCTTGTAGATGTCAACTTCAACCCCGTCAAAATATAGTGGATTAACAAAAACCAGTACGGC
>NZ_KV815496.1:25996-33794 GCF_001814225.1 Neisseria sp. HMSC070F02
CGCCTTGTCCTGATTTTTGTTAATCCACTATATAGATAAGAAGTCAGTGTGCCAAATATTAAAAAGCCCTGCCATCGAAATGATGGCAGGGCTTAATTCTTGCAAAGCGGCAATCAGCGTTTGAACAGGTTGCCGAATTTGTTGTTGAATTTGTCCACGCGGCCGGTGGTATCAACGATTTTTTGGGTGCCGGTATAGAACGGGTGGCACAGGGAGCAAACCTCGATATTGAAGTTTTCTTTTTCCATCGCGGATTTGGTTGCGAATTTGTTGCCGCAAGAGCAGGTAACGTTGACTTCGTGGTAGTTCGGGTGAATACCTTGTTTCATTTGATTTCCTTTCAAAAAAGCGGGCATAGGGGATGTACCTATGCTACAGACAAGTCCGACATTCTCTCTATTTTCTGTTGTTACGTCAAGAGTATATTCGATAAAATGTATAGTGGATTAACAAAAACCAGTACAGCGTTGGCCTCGCCTTGCCGTACTATCTGTACTGTCTGCGGCTTCGTTGCCTTGTCCTAATTTTTGTTAATCCACTATAAAAAGTTCTTTTGAGGGAGGTTTGATGGGATCAAAATTCTTTTTCCTGCTGCTGCGTTTTGCCGGTTCGGGGTTGCCGCCGTCACATATGCGCGGCATCGGCATCGTCGGCAGACGGGTGCGCGGTTTTTTGGCGCGGCGGGTTTCTCCGCATATCGGACGCGGGGTCAATATCGAACGCGGGGCGTATGTGTTTCCGGATACGGTTTTGGGCGACGGCTCGGGCATCGGGGCAAACTGTGAAATCTGCCGTGGGCTGGTGGTCGGCAAAAATGTGATGATGGAGCCGGAATGTCTGTTTTATTCAAATAACCACAAGTTTGACCGTTCAAAAAACGCTTTGAGGGCTACACGGAAATCCGTCCGATTACGTTGGAGGACGATGTCTGGCCGGGGCACAGGGTGATTGTAATGGCGGGCGTAACCGTCGGACGCGGTTCGGTCGTGGGCGCAGGCGCGGTGGTTACAAAAGACATTCCGCCCTACTCTTTGGCGGCAGGCAATCCGGCAGTGGTGAAAAAGAATCTGCCGGAAGGTTGAATGCCGTCTGAACGTGTCGGGGCGGATGATCTAAAAAAACAGGAACATCGTTTCTGTTTTTTTTGCGCCTCAGACGGCATCGCTATTGTGCCAGCGCGGTATCGATTTCTTGGTAGAGTTTGCCGAAATCGGGTTCGCCGACGTAGGTTTTGAGGATTTCGCCTTTTTTGCCGATAAGGACGGAAGTCGGATAAACCTGTGTGCCGAACGCCTGTCCGACAGCTTTGTCCGCATCATACATGACGGTAAACGGCAAACCGTAGTCTTTGACATATTGGCGGACGCTTTCTATCGGATCGATGGGCTGGGCGACGGCAAGGACTTGGAAGTTTTTGTTTTTATAGTCATTTGCCGTTTTAATGATTTTGGGCATTTCGCTCACACAACCCGGACAGGAGGGAAACCAAAAATTAATCAGGGTTACTTTGCCTTGCAGGTCGGCGTTGGAAACGGTTTTTCCGTGCAGGTCGGGCAGGGAGAAGGCGGGCGCGGTTTTGCTGTCGGGGATGAGGACGATGGCAAGGAGGATGCCGATCAGTGCGACGACGGCGGCGGTGAGTATTTTTTTCATTCGGACAAGGCTTCCAATGCGCGGGCAAGGGTGGCGGGCAGGCTGACGGTGCGTTGTGTGGCGGCGTGGACGGGCATCAGGGTGATGTCGGCTTCTGCGGCGGTTTTGCCGTTTGGCAGTGTAATCGTCTGGGTCAGCACAATACGGCGCGTGCCGGGGGTTTTCAGGCGGCATGAAAACTGCAATACGTCGCCTTCGACGGCGGGGCGGCTGTATCGGATGTCGATGCGGGCGACAATCAGTATGAGGCCTGCCAACTCGTGCAGCAGTCCGCGTTCTTCAAAAAACGCCCAGCGCGCTTCTTCGAAAAATTCGAGGTAGCGCGCATTGTTGACATGGCCGTAGCCGTCGAGATGGTAGTTGCGGACGGTCAGCTTCATCAGTTCAGGTTGATGGGTTGGAAGGCTTCGCGGGCAAGCGGTTCGTGTTCGAGGTCGGTGATGACGGTAGAAAGCTGGATGTCGAACCATTCGTTGAAAATGTCGGCATCGAGCGCAGGCCACTCGCGTTCGTCTTCGCACCAGTCGGCAAGTTCGGCGGCGAAAATGTCTTCAAAACGGGTTTCGATTTCGTCCCATACTTCGTCGGCGGTTTCGCACGGGCGGACAAGGTAGGAATTCGCGTCGGCTTGGATGTCTTCGAGGGTCAGTCCGTCAAGGTGGTTGCCCGGCAGGGTTTGCAGCCAGTTCCAAAAAGGTTCTAAAGGGATGAGGACGAATACGCTGCGGTTGACTTCGTACATGGTTTTTCCTTTGCTGTCGCGCGGTATGCGCAAAAAAGAGATTATAGCCCAATCTGTGGTTTCGGACTGTCCGTTCCGACAGAAGGGAATGCCGTCCGAACACGGATTTTCAGACGGCATGGCTTTAAGGTTGTGTTCCAGGTTGCGTTTCGGCTTCCCCTGCTGCTTCTGCCTGTGTTTCGGATACGGAATCTTCTTGAACGGCAGTTTCCGCCGCGCCGGTTTCGGCACTTTCGACCAATTCGTCGATGTCGATGTTATCTTCCGTACCTTCGGCAGGTGTTGCACCGGTCTGCCGCGCACGGACTTTCATATAGAGGTCGCGCGTGTAGCTGTATTTGTCGATGGCGGCTTCGTCCAGACTGTCGGTCAAATCGAGCAGACCTTCGCGCGTACTGACGGCGGATACGGCAGTCGTGCCCCAGCGTCCGACAGGGGTGCGGAAGACGATATTCTTGGGCGAATAAACGGAGGTAATACCCGTGCCGAGCGCGTCGCGGACGGTGGACGGCCCTAAGACGGGCAACACGAAATAATTGCTGTTTTTCCATCCCCACGAAGCAAACGTGTCGCCCAAGGTGTTTTTATTGTCGGGAATGCCGCCCGCGCCGGCGATGTCGATAAGCCCGCCCAAACCGAAAGTGGTGTTGATGCCGACGCGGACAAGGTCTTCGCTTGCGCGTTTGATGTCCAAGCGCAAGATATTGCTACCGAAGCTGACCACGTCGCACAGGTTGTTAAAAAAATTGGACACGCCGGCGCGGACGGGTTTCGGCGCAACTTTGCGGTAGCCGCGCGCGGCAGGGGCGAAAATGTAGCGGTCGGCTTGGTCGTTGAATTTGAAAACGGCGCGGTTGTAGCCTTCATAAGGGTCGGCGGGGCGGGTTTCGGCAAATGCAGGGGCGGAAGCGAACCCGATCAGCAGGAGGAAGGCATAGGCGGTTTTTTTCATGATTTCAGCCAGTCTTTGATTTCGTACAGTTCGGACAGCGCGCGCACGGATTCGGGAATGCCGGTCAGCCTGACGCTGCCTTTGCAACCGCGCAGCACTTCGAGCAGCAGCGACACGCAGGCGGAATCGGCGCGTCCGACGCCGCTCAAATCAACCGCGCAGGTGTCTTTCAGACGACATTGCTGTCTGAAGCGGGTAAAAGCGGCGGCGGTCAGGGTTTTGACGGTGATGTCGCCGCCGATGTGCAATATTCCGTTTTTGAGTTCTGTATGCATAGCGTTTGCTCGGAAAACCCATACCGCCCTCGGACGGTATGGTTTGTCGGTTATTTGCCGCCGTTTTTGGCTTTCAACTCGGCAATCAGTCCGTCCACGCCTTTCGCTTTGATAATTTCGCCGAATTGGTTGCGGTACACGGTAACCAGGCTCGCGCCTTCGATGGCGACGTTGTAGGTACGGTATTTACCGCCGCTTTGGTAGGTGGTGAAGTCCATGTTGACGGGTTTTTGCCCGGGTACGCCGACTTCGGCGCGGACGATGATTTCTTTGCCGCCTTTATTGACGATGGGATTGTCTTTGACGTTGACGTTGGCGTTTTTTAATTTCAGCATCGTGCCGGAATAGGTGCGGATCAGCAGGGTTTGAAATTCTTTGGCCAACGCTTGTTTTTGCGCGTCGGACGCGGTGCGCCAAGGGTTGCCGACCGCCAATGCGGTCATACGTTGGAAATCGAAATAGGGAATCGCATAGGCTTCGGCTTTTTGGCGGGCGGTGTTGGCATCACCGCTTTTTAAGATGCTCAATACTTGAGTGGCGTTTTGACGGATTTGGTTTACCGCGTCGGCAGGGGCGGCAAATGCCATGCCGATGCTCAAAATACCGATGCCCAATGCGCTGATGAGGGAGGATTTTTTCATGATTAAGTGTCCTAGTTTGAATATGATGGCATACGTTTATTCGGCGGCTTTTTCCGCATTGCCGCCGTCGGCATTTTTCTCGGCAAAACTCGTCATGAATTTGCCGATAAGGTTTTCCAGAACCATTGCAGAACTGGTTACGGAGATGGTGTCGCCGGCAGCAAGGTTTTCCGTGTCGCCGCCCTGCTGCAGCCCGATGTACTGCTCGCCCAAAAGTCCCGAAGTCAGGATTTGCGCGGAAACGTCGCTGCTGAACTGATACTTGCCGTCCAAATCGAGGCGCACCCTCGCCTGATAGGATTTCGGGTCAAGTCCGATAGCGCCGACGCGCCCGACCAATACGCCTGCGGATTTGACGGGGGCATTGACCTTCAAACCGCCGATGTCGCCGAAATCGGCATATACGGTATAAGTCTTGCCGGAATTGCCGAACGCCGCGCCGCCCGCCACGCGGAAAGCGAGAAAGGCAACCGCCGCCGCGCCAATCAGGACGAACAGTCCGACCCAAAATTCCAATATGTTCTTTTTCATTAAAGTTCCTTGAATATCCGATGTTCCGCGTTTCGTCTTCAGACGCCCTGTCAATCTGTAAACATCCACGCGGTCAATATAAAATCGACCGCCAAAATCGTCAGGGCGGACGAAACCACCGTGCGCGTGCTGGCGCGCAAAATGCCTTCCGAGGTCGGGACGCAGTGGAAGCCCTGATGCACGGCAATCAGCGTTACCGCCACGCCGAACGCGGCGGATTTGATCAGACCGTTGATTACATCGTAATGTATCGTGATGTTGTTCTGCATTTGCGACCAGAAAATGCCGCTGTCCAAGCCCAGCCAGGTTACACCGACCAAATACGCGCCGAAAATACCCGCCACGTTGAAAATCGAAGCCAAAAGCGGCATGGAAAACACGCCCGCCCAAAAGCGCGGCGCAACCACGCGGGCGACAGGGTTTACCGCCATCACGTTCATCGCTTCGAGCTGTTCGGTCGTTTTCATCAGACCGATTTCGCTGGTCATCGCACCGCCCGCGCTGCTGGCAAACAGGATCGCCGCCAACACCGGACCCAGTTCCCGCAACAGCGAAGCCGCGACCATATAGCCCAAAATATCGGCGGATTTGAATTTCGACAACTGCGTATAACCCTGCAAACCCAAAACCATACCGACGAACAGCCCCGAAACGGCAACAATCAGCACCGACAGCACGCCGGCGAAATACACTTGGCGCACGCTCAGGCGCGGACGGACGAAAGCCGTACCGGACTTCGCCAGAATGTTCAGCAGAAACAGCGTAATACTGCCGAGGGATTGAATAAGGCCGAGGGTTTTCGCCCCGACGGAACGGATAAAATTCATAAATTTCTATATGTAAAGTTCAACGGTTTCAGACGGCACCTGCTCATTTACCCGAGCAAATCCTGCTGCAACGACGTTTGCGCCGGATAGCGGTATGCTACGGGGCCGTCTGCCAGCCCGCCGACAAACTGGCGCACCCAAGGCGAATCCAGTTCGCGCATTTCCTGCGGCGAGCCGGAGAACATAATTTCGCCGTGCGCCAAAAAAATCACCTGATCGACGATTTCCAAAGATTTTTCAATGTCGTGCGTTACCATAACGCTGGTCGAACGCAAAGCCTTATTGACGCGGCTGATCAAGTGGGCAATCACGCCCAAGGAAATCGGATCGAGGCCGGTAAACGGTTCGTCGTACAACATAATTTCAGGGTCGAGCGCAATCGTGCGGGCAAGCGCGACGCGGCGCGACATCCCGCCGGACAACTCGGACGGCATCAGGTTTTCCACGCCGCGCAAACCGACCGCGTTCAGTTTCAACAAAACCAAATCTCGAATCACCGCTTCCGGCAGGCGTGTCAGTTCGCGCATCGGAAAAGCGATATTGTCGAATACCGACAAATCGGTAAACAGCGCGCCGTGTTGGAATAATACGCCCATACGGCGGCGGTGTTCATACAACTCGTCAGCCGAAAAGCCCGCCAAATCCCGTCCTTCAATCAAAACCTGCCCGGACTGCGGACGAATCTGTCCTGTAATCAGTCGCATCAGCGTGGTTTTGCCGCTGCCCGAACCGCCCATTACGGCAGCAAAATTGCCTTGCGGAATGCTGAAATTGATGTTCTTCAGAATCGGGCGGTCGCCATACGCGAAGGCGACGTCTTTCATTTCGATAAAGGGGGATGGGCTCATGTACGGACGGACGGTAGGTTTGACGGCGTGTATTTTAAGGCTTATCGGGAAGACGGGCAATTTTCAGACGGCATACGGACGGTAAATGTTGTGAAAATGCCGTTGTCGGCGGCGGATTGTTTGCTGTGGCGAAAAATGTTATCTTTCAAATGATAACCTTTATCAGAAAACTATGGAAAAAGCAGAACATTTGAACAGCAGCCGGTTCGTCAATCTAGTCAAAAGCGGCGGCGGCAGCTATGTGGAGGGCAGCTACCGTTTCGATACTTTGTCCAACGGCATTTCCATCCACGGCGGCACAGTAACGGCACGGTGTGATTTTTGCAGCAGCCGCCTCGCCGAACCTTATGTGTCGTTCGTGCTGTTGCTGGAAGGCTCTTTGAACTTCGGCATCAACCGGAGCCGATTCCAAATCGATGCGGACGGTGGCAAGATCGTCCTGATTGCTGTCGGGGAAGAAGTCTTGTTCAGCCGCTATCTTTACCGAGGCGGCAAAACGGTCAAAATGACAATTAAAGGTATGGAGCAATGGCTGCTGCGTCCGGAGTATGCGTGTTTTACACCCATACTTTACCGCGAACCGGTCAGAATATGGAATTTGTCCCCAAACCTGCGCGGTTTGGCGGCATCCTGCCTGCAAGCCGTCCCAAAGGGGCATTTGGGCGAAACATTGCGCCGCGAGGCGGACGTTTTGCGGCTGCTGTCGGATTTGTGGGACACGGTTTCAGACGGCATCGGGCCGGCGGCGGGGCAAACGGCGGAAGCAGACGCTATGCCGTCTGAAGACTTCAGCCGCACCCTAAATGCCGCGTTTGCCGACGGCGCACACCAAGTCAACCGGCTGGCAGACGCGCTGAACATCAGCGAAAGGACGCTGCAACGCCGTATGCGCGACCATTTCGGCATTACCGCAAGCGAGTGGCTGCACCACAAACAAATGCAGCACGCGCTCTACCTGTTGCAAAACGGGGGCAAAAGCATAGGCGAAACCGCGTATTTGTGCGGCTACCGCCACGTTTCCAGCTTTACTCAGGCATTCAGGCAATATTTCGGCAGCACGCCTGCGGAAACCAAAAAAGAAAACCGGTAAGCCGCATTTGATTTAAAACCCGAAATCCGCATGTCTGGATATGTTCAGTTTTTGGGTACTGATTCCAAAGGTCAATCTAAATTTATTTTTGTTGGAACCAATGAAAATGGTAGTATTACCACGATACATACAAAATCAGGAAAAGACTTTTGGAGAACTTTGAATAACAATCCAAAAAACAAAACAATTTATCCAAAGGCAAGATAAATGTTATATAAATGTAAAATCAAAAAGTTAGA
>NZ_KV815497.1:0-213 GCF_001814225.1 Neisseria sp. HMSC070F02
ATCGCCTGCCTCGAAGAAATCGCTTGGCGCAACGGTTGGCTTTCCGATGAAAAACTGGAAGAATTGGCGCGCCCGATGGCAAAAAACCAATACGGCCAATATTTGCTGCGCCTGTTGAAAAAATAATGTTTGAGGCCGTCTGAAACTTTTCAGACGGCCTTTAGATGAAAGATAAAAAGATGAACATCATCGACACCGCCCTCCCCGACGTAA
>NZ_KV815498.1:0-5059 GCF_001814225.1 Neisseria sp. HMSC070F02
CGAACGAATTGGATTCCCGCCTGCGCGGGAATGATGGCACATTAGTTACCTAAAACTTAAAAAAAACAGAAACCTTTCCGCGTCATTCCCACGAAAGTGGGAATCTAGAACCCAAATGCTAAGGCGATTTATCGGAAACGGCTGAAACCGAACGAATTGGATTCCCGCCTGCGCGGGAATGACGACTTATTAGTTACCTAAAACTTAAAAAACAGAAACCTTTACGCCGTCATTCCCACGAAAGTGGGAATCTAGAACCCAAATGCTAAGGCGATTTATCGGAAACGGCTGAAACCGAATGAATTGGATTCTCGCCTGCGCGGGAATGATGGGTTTCTGCTTTTGATTTTTCTGCTTTTGCGAGAATGACGGCGTGAAAGCAAGAATGATGAAACAAAGAAAATGGGAATGATGGCATAGTGGTTTGTTCTTTGTCTTTGCCATATTTCCTAACAAATTGATTAAAAAGAAAAAAGGTTTTCAGAATGCCGTCTGAAAACCTTTTTTGTTTGCCTGTCCGATTTTAAAACTTCACGTTTACGCCGCCGGTAAAGCTGCGACCCATTTGCGGCGTATCAGAGAGGAAGCTGCTGTGGGCGTAAACGGATTGGTTGAGCAGGTTGTCGGCTTTGACGTACCAATTCCACTCGCCATAGCGCGTATTGCGGCGGTAGTTTGCGCCGAGGTTGAGCATATGGTGTCCGGGCGTGCGCGTTTCGTAGCGGGCGAGTTTGTTTTGGGCAAACACGCGGTAGTAGTCCAAATTGGCATCGATGCGGTCGGTCAGCGAGGCTTTCAGGTGGAAGCCGAGGCGCGCAGCCGGAACGCGAGGGGCGTTTTGGTCGTCCTGCGCGATGAAAGGACGGTTGCCGTAGGCATCTTCCCTGCCGGGTAGGGACGGCAGGTTTTTCAGACGGCCTCGTACATAGTCGCCGGAAACGCCGATGCGGTAGCGCGGTGTCGGTTTGAAGTAGATTTCGCCTTCCGCGCCGTAGAAGTCCGCACCGGATTGGTTGTAGCGCACGAGCTTCATTTCGCTGTCGTCTTCGATGGATTTGGGGCCGCGTCCGTCGTTTAAGGTTTGGGCGTAAATGTAGTTGCCGAAGCGGTTGCGGTAGAGTGCCAGATTGTATTGCCAGCGGTCGCCTTCGTAGCCCAGCGCGAGTTCGATATTGTTGGAACGCTCTTTGTTGAGGTGTTTGTTGCCGACTTCAAAGGTGTTGGTGGCGACGTGTTTGCCGTGTGCGTACAGCTCTTGCGTTGACGGCAGGCGTTCCTGATGGGAGGCGGTCAGGCTGAGTTTGTGTTGTGGCGTGAAATACCAGTTGCCCGAAAGTGCGAATGAGCGGGCGGTTTGGCGGTGCGCGCCGAGGTCGGGCAGGGGATGGTTGTAGTAGTTTTCCCGATCAATCAATGCTTTGTCGTAGCGGATGGAGGCTTTTTGTTTTTCCACGCGTACGCCGCCTTCAAGCGTGAAGTTGTCCCAGTTTGCCTGTTCTACACCGAAAAAGCTGTAATGTTGCACTTTATTGTCAAGCAGCATCGGTTGTTTGACCGCTTCGGATGTGGCAGATAAAGCACTGGATTTTTGTTGTAAATATTGCACGCCCCAGCTGCCTTTCAGACGGCCTATGGGTTGGTGGCGCAACTCGATACGGGCGTTTTGCGTTTGGTTGTTAAAAAAGTTTTCTACTGCATCGCCTGCTTTTTCGTCGTGGCGGTAGTCGTTGCGGTTCAGGTGTACGCGCAGGGCTTCAAAACCGGGGAACGGTTGCTTCCATTCGGCGCGGAGTTCGTAGCGTTTGTTGCGCAGGTCTATCCAAGGTTTGCCGTTGTGGGCATGGGCGTGTGCATCATCGTCGTCGTGAAAGCCGCAGCTCAAGCCCGGATTGTCGTAATCGATGTCTTCTTCGGTCAACAGGTGCGGATAAAGCTGCAAATAGCGTTTGTTAATCAAACTCTTTTGCCAGATGATGTCGGCGTGGCAATCATCGTATTCGTGGCTGTGGGCAGGCAGACCATATTGGTCGCGACGGTCGCTGTATGCTGCGCCGATAAAGCCTTTTTCGCCAACCCAAGACAGCCCGATGCTGCCCGTTTGCGAATCGGCGTGGCTGTCGGGCAGGCGTTTCAGATTGCGGTAACGCGGTACGGCGTAATCGCCCGATTTGCGGTACAAGCCTTCCGTGTGCAATACAAAGTTTTTGCCCAAACCGATATTGATGCCGCCGGACGTGAGTTTTTCCAGATTGCCGCTGCTCAAACGCAATCCGAGTTCGCCCGATACGCCGTTTTCAGGCATTTTTTCGGGGATTTTGCCGTCGGCAACATCGACCAAACCGGCTACATTGCCTGAGCTGTACAAGAGCGTAACCGGACCGCGCAGGATTTCAACCTGTTGCGACAAGGCGGTATCTACCATAATGGCGTGATCGGGCGAAAAATCCGCCATATCGCCTGTTTCGCCGTGATGGTTCAAAACCTTAATCCGCCTGCCTGTTTGACCGCGAATAACGGGAGCGGACGCGCCGCCGCCGTATTGCGAAGCGTGGATGCCAGGTACGCCGTCTAAAGCATCGCCCAAGTTGACAGCTTTTTGGTGCAAGGTATCGCCGGAGATGATTTTGTCGGAGGCGGTAGAAGTGTGCAGCAGCCCCGAAGTCGCGCGCGGACGGCTTTTGCCGACGACGCTGACCGTTTCCAAATCCACCGACCGATCGGTTTCATGCGCTTGGGCGAGGAGGGGTGTGTTGATTAAAAGAATTGATAAAACAATAGGTTTGAGTGTGGTTTGTGCCATTTTGGCTTCCCGTCGTATTTCAAAAGTTTGTTATTATATAACATTACATTTTTTATATCATAAGATTTTGAGAACACTCAGAGGGCATAGGCAAAAGTTTTTCAAATGAAACGGTTGCGGCATCGGGCGGTGTCCATTTGTATCCGCCGTCATTCGGGGGCGCGGTTGATGTTGACGCAGATTCCGCTATGTTTGCCCACTATGTTCGGTTGCGGGATAACCAAAATTTATGAGTGCATAAAAACGGTACGTTCCCGAACGGTCGAAAAGGTGGCAAAATGGCGTACTTGTCAGAACGCGAGGCTCTGCGCTAGGTTCACGAGGGCGCATCGGGCACGCTAAGATATAAGAGGGTATGGATGGGGGTATCGGAAATGCAGTTAATAACAAACAAATTATAAATCAATAGGTTAATCACAAAATGCTTTTGTTTATCGACAATTACGACAGTTTTACTTACAACATCGTCCAGTATTTCGCTGAATTGGGGCAGGAAGTCGCCGTGCGCCGCAACGATGATATTACGTTGGAAGAAATCGAGGCATTGAATCCGCAATATCTCGTTATCGGACCCGGTCCGTGTTCGCCCAAAGAAGCGGGGATTTCCGTGGCGGCGATGCGCCATTTTGCCGGCCGGCTGCCGATTATGGGCGTGTGCCTCGGGCATCAGACGATAGGCGAGGCGTTCGGCGGCAGGATAGTCCGCGCCAAAACGCTGATGCACGGTAAGGTGTCGCCCGTGTCCCATTCGGGCAAGGGTATGTTTAAAGGTTTGCCCAATCCGGTTACCTGTACGCGTTATCACAGCCTCGTTATCGATCGGAATACGATGCCCGAATGTTTGGAAGTAACGGCTTGGACTGAGGACGGCGAGATTATGGGTGTGCGCCATAAGGAATATGCTGTTGAGGGGGTACAATTCCACCCTGAAGCTCTGCTGACCGAACACGGACATGATATGTTGAACAATTTTTTAATCGAATTTCAAAACTTCAAACCGCAAAAAATCTGACGCGATGCCGTCTGAAGCCCTTCAGACGGCATTTTCGTCCGAATATTGAACGGAGGACAAAAAATGATTACACCGCAACAGGCTATTGAACGATTAATCAGCAATAATGAGTTGTTTTACGATGAAATGACCGACTTGATGCGCCAAATGATGAGCGGAAAAGTGCCGCCCGAACAAATTGCGGCGATTTTGACAGGATTGCGTATCAAGGTTGAAACCGTTTCCGAAATTACCGCAGCTGCAGCCGTCATGCGCGAGTTTGCGACAAAAGTGCCGCTGGAGAATGCAGAGGGGCTGGTCGATATCGTCGGTACGGGCGGGGATGGCGCGAAAACCTTCAATATTTCGACGACTTCGATGTTTGTTGCCGCAGCGGCAGGCGCGAAGGTTGCCAAACACGGAGGCCGGTCGGTCTCTTCCTCCAGCGGTGCGGCTGACGTGGTGGAGCAGATGGGCGCAAACCTCAACCTGACTCCCGAACAGGTTGCCCAAAGTATCAGGCAGACCGGCATCGGGTTTATGTTCGCGCCCAATCACCACAGTGCCATGCGCCATGTCGCCCCTGTACGCCGTTCGCTCGGTTTCCGAAGTATTTTCAACATATTGGGTCCGTTAACGAATCCTGCGGGCGCGCCGAACCAGCTTTTGGGCGTGTTCCACACCGATTTGTGTGGCATTTTGTCGCGGGTCTTGCAACAACTTGGTTCAAAACACGTTTTGGTTGTTTGCGGGGAGGGCGGTTTGGATGAAATTACACTGACGGGCAAAACACGCGTTGCCGAGCTCAAAGACGGAAAAATCAGCGAATACGACATCCGCCCAGAAGATTTCGGTATCGAAACCCGCCGCAATTTGGATGAAATCAAAGTTGCCAATACTCAGGAATCTTTGTTGAAAATGAATGAGGTGCTGGAAGGAAGAGAAGGGGCTGCGCGCGATATCGTATTGCTCAACACCGCCGCCGCCCTGTATGCCGGAAATGTCGCTGCTTCGCTTTCAGACGGCATATCTGCCGCACGGGAAGCCATCGATTCAGGCAGGGCCAAATCGAAAAAAGAGGAGTTTGTCGGTTTTCAACCACAACAAAGATGCCATTTTCTTGGAAAGATGGAGCTTGGGTGATGCCGCCATGATTATGGAACTTTTGTGGCAAAACATAAGCACTTCACGAAGAGAACTTACCAAACTGTTTTTATATAAAAACTTGGGGCTGTACTAGGGCGTGTCCCTAATTTGAATAAGCCCAA
>NZ_KV815499.1:0-6187 GCF_001814225.1 Neisseria sp. HMSC070F02
AATTTTTCGATTTCTGCCTCAACATCATAGCCGGCATCAATCACGGTTTCTTGAACATTGTGTCCGAGCGCGGTCAAAACTTCTTTCGCTTTTTTGTGAAGCGTGCGGTTTAACCCGCCGTGAGAATGTCCGAACGCCTTGCCGCCGTCTAATAATAAAATATTCATTTGTTACCTCGTTTGTGAATTGATGAATGTATTGTTCCGTTTTACTTTATAATTTAAAAGTGCAAAAATAAGAAAACACTTTTGCGTCAAATGAAATAATCAGATGTTTCAACACACGGGATGACACATAAAGCGTCTCCCTATGTGCCGTCCTGATTCGGAAGGGGTTACACCCCTCCCAAATAAAGTCTGATCCTGCCGCCCTAAAGGGCGGGGTTCCAACCGAAAAGGAAACACGATGAAAACCAATTCAGAAGAACTGACCGTATTTGTTCAAGTGGTGGAAAGCGGCAGCTTCAGCCGTGCGGCGGAGCAGTTGGCGATGGCAAATTCTGCCGTAAGCCGCATCGTCAAACGGCTGGAGGAAAAGTTGGGTGTGAACCTGCTCAACCGCACCACGCGGCAACTCAGTCTGACGGAAGAAGGCGCGCAATATTTCCGCCGCGCGCAGAGAATCCTGCAAGAAATGGCAGCGGCGGAAACCGAAATGCTGGCAGTGCACGAAATACCGCAAGGCGTGTTGCGCGTGGATTCCGCGATGCCGATGGTGCTGCATCTGCTGGCGCCGCTGGCAACAAAATTCAACGAACGCTATCCGCATATCCGACTTTCGCTCGTTTCTTCCGAAGGCTATATCAATCTGATTGAACGCAAAGTCGATATTGCCTTACGGGCCGGAGAATTGGACGATTCCGGGCTGCGTGCACGCCATCTGTTTGACAGCCGCTTCCGCGTAATCGCCAGTCCTGAATACCTGGCAAAACACGGCACGCCGCAATCTACAGAAGAGCTTGCCGGCCACCAATGTTTAGGCTTCACCGAACCCAGTTCTCTAAATACATGGGCGGTTTTAGATGCGCAGGGAAATCCCTATAAGATTTCACCGCACTTTACCGCCAGCAGCGGTGAAATCTTACGCTCGTTGTGCCTTTCAGGTTGCGGTATTGCTTGCTTATCAGATTTTTTGGTTGACAACGACATCGCTGAAGGAAAGTTAATTCCCCTGCTCGCCGAACAAACCTCCGATAAAACACACCCCTTTAATGCTGTTTATTACAGCGATAAAGCCGTCAATCTCCGCTTACGCGTATTTTTGGATTTTTTAGTGGAGGAACTGGGAAACAATCTCTGTGGATAATTCTATAAAAACCTGTCATAAAATTGTTTTTACTCACTTAATAACTTTGAGAAAAAATAAATAAGATGATGTATAGCCGCGGCAATGGCAGTCTATATGGGGAGCGTGATAGGGCTGTTCCTTATGTACGGCTTGTGTGTGGCAACATCGGCTTTCCAAATGACAAAATGCCGTCTGAAACCGCAAAACGGTTTCAGACGGCATTTTCAACCTGATTCAGGTATCAGTTGCGGTTTTTCAAACGCCCGTGCAACTCTTGAACGCTGTACACGCCCAGATGGTCGCGGCTTTTCGCGCCTTCGCTCATCGCTTCGCCGCCGGCAGTGGTGGTGTATTGCGGCACACGTTGCTGCAATGCGCTTTGGCGGATGATGTGGCTGTCGGACACGGATTGCGGATCGTTGGAAACGGTATTCACGACCAGTGCGATTTCACCGTTTTTCAGCGCGTCGCCGATGTGCGGGCGGCCTTCGGGGACTTTATTGATGGTTTGGACAATCAGCCCGTGTTCGGTCAGGTATTGCGCCGTGCCGCGTGTGGCGCAGATGCCGTAGCCTAAGGCTTGGAAGTTTTTGGCGGTTTTAATGACGCGTTCTTTGTCTTCTTCGCGCACGGAGAGGAAGATTTTGCCGGTCGGGTTGAGGCGTTCGCCCGCGCCGAGTTGGGCTTTGTAGTAGGCTTCGCCGAAGCTTGCGCCCACGCCCATGACTTCGCCGGTGGAGCGCATTTCCGGACCCAAAATCGTATCCACGCCCGGGAATTTGATGAAGGGGAACACGGCTTCTTTAACGGCATAGAAATCGGGGACAACTTCTTTTTCCACGCCTTGTTCTTTCAGGGAGATGCCTGCCATGCAGCGCGCGCCGACTTTGGCGAGCGGCACGCCGGTGGCTTTGGAGACGAAGGGCACGGTGCGGCTGGCGCGCGGGTTCACTTCCAATACGAACACTACGCCGTCCTGCACGGCAAACTGCACGTTCATCAGTCCGACCACGCCCAGCGCGTACGCCATCGCTTTGGTTTGGCGGCGGATTTCGTCTTGGATTTCTTCGCTTAAGGAGTAGGGCGGCAGCGAGCAGCCGGAGTCGCCGGAGTGGATGCCCGCCTGTTCGACGTGCTGCATGATGCCGCCGATAACCACATCTTTGCCGTCTGAAACGCAGTCCACATCGACTTCAATCGCGTTGTTCAGGAAGAAGTCGAGCAACACGGGGCTGTCTTCGGAAACCTGCACGGCTTCGCGCATATATTTTTGCAACTGCTCGGCGGAGTGGACAATCTGCATCGCGCGTCCGCCCAAAACATAAGACGGGCGCACGACCAGCGGATAACCGATTTCTTCGGCTTTGACGAGTGCTTCTTCTTCGTTGTGGGCGATGCGGTTGGGCGGCTGGCGCAGGCCTAAGTCGTTCAACACTTTTTGGAAGCGTTCGCGGTCTTCGGCGGCATCGATGCTGTCGGCGGACGTGCCGATGATGTTCACGCCGTTTTCAACCAGCGCGTTGGCGAGTTTGAGCGGGGTTTGACCGCCGTAATGCACAATCACGCCCCACGGGTTTTCGGTGCGGACGATTTCCAACACGTCTTCCAATGTCAGCGGCTCGAAATAGAGGCGGTCGCTGGTGTCGAAGTCGGTGGACACGGTTTCTGGGTTGCAGTTGACCATAATCGTTTCAAAACCGGATTCGCGCAGGGCGAGCGCGGCGTGAACGCAGCAGTAGTCAAACTCGATGCCCTGACCGATGCGGTTCGGGCCGCCGCCGAGAATCATCACTTTTTTGCGGTCGGAAGGACGCGCTTCGCATTCCTCTTCGTAAGTGGAATAGAGGTAGGCGGTTTCGGTGGCGAACTCGGCGGCGCAGGTATCGACGCGTTTGTAAACCGGATGCAGCTTCAGCGCGTAGCGGTGTTCGCGAACTTCTTTTTCGCTTACGTTCAACAATTGTGCCAAACGTTTGTCGGAGAAGCCTTTGCGTTTCAGACGGCGTAGGGCGGCGAAATCCAAATCACTCAAAATGCCGTCTGAAACCGCTTTTTCTTCCTTCATCAAGTCTTCGATTTGCGCCAGGAACCAAGGGTCGATGGCGCAGATTTCGTGGATTTCTTCCAGCGTGAAGCCCGCGCGGAACGCGTCTGCCACAAACAGCATACGTTCGGGGCCGGGGTTTGCCAGTTCGCGGCGGATTTCCGCTTTGTCGGAGCTTCTCGGATTGAAGCCGCACAAGCCTGTTTCCAAGCCGCGCAGGGCTTTTTGGAAGCTTTCCTGAATCGTGCGGCCCATCGCCATCACTTCGCCCACGGATTTCATCTGCGTGGTCAGGCGGTCGTCTGCGGCAGGGAATTTTTCAAACGCAAAACGCGGGATTTTGGTTACCACATAGTCGATGGACGGCTCGAATGACGCGGGGGTTTTGCCGCCGGTGATGTCGTTGCGCAACTCGTCCAGCGTAAAGCCGACCGCCAGTTTCGCCGCCACCTTCGCAATCGGGAAGCCCGTCGCTTTGGAAGCCAGCGCGGACGAACGGCTCACGCGCGGGTTCATCTCAATCACAATCATCTCGCCGTTTTCAGGGTTTACTGCAAACTGAACGTTTGAGCCGCCGGTATCCACGCCGATTTCACGCAACACTGCCAACGAAGCGTTGCGCATGATTTGGTATTCCTTGTCCGTCAGCGTTTGCGCCGGCGCAACCGTAATCGAGTCGCCTGTATGCACGCCCATCGGGTCGAAGTTTTCAATCGAGCAGATGATGATGCAGTTGTCGTTCTTATCGCGCACCACTTCCATCTCGTACTCTTTCCAGCCGAGAACGGACTGCTCAATCAACAGCTCGTGCGTGGGCGACGCATCGAAACCGCGTTCGCAAATCGCCAAAAACTCGTCTTTATTGTAGGCAATGCCGCCGCCCGAACCGCCCATGGTGAAAGAAGGACGAATCAGGGTAGGGAAGCCGACCTGTTCTTGCGCCGCCAAAGCTTCGTTCATCGTGTGGCAGACAAAAGATTTCGGGCAAGACAAACCGATTTTTTCCATCGCTTCTTTAAAGCGGCCGCGGTCTTCCGCCTTGTCAATCGCGTCTTCCGTCGCGCCAATCAGCTCGACATTGTATTTTGCCAGCACGCCGTTGCGTGCCAAATCCAGCGCACAGTTCAGCGCGGTCTGACCGCCCATCGTGGGCAGAATCGCATCAGGCCGCTCCTTGGCGATAATCTTCTCCACCGTCTGCCACATAATCGGCTCGATGTAGGTAACATCCGCCATTTCAGGGTCGGTCATAATCGTGGCGGGGTTGGAATTCACCAAAATGACTTTATAGCCTTCTTCACGCAAAGCCTTGCAGGCCTGTGCGCCCGAATAGTCAAATTCGCAGGCCTGACCGATAACGATAGGGCCGGCGCCGATGATAAGGATGGATTTTAGGTCGGTACGTTTGGGCATGGGTGGTTACTCTTGAATTAAAGAAGGTTGTTTTGTTACATAGCTTTTAAGAAAAGTATTTCCCTTTTCTAAAATTGAAGCTAAAACATCATCTTCTATGTTAGATAAAATATTCTCTAAATCTGCGCTTGATTTAATTTTAAAGAATTCTTTTGTTTGAGAATGGTATACAAGAGAAGGTTTATTTAGCTGTAAAAGTTCTGCTATATTATTTAATGAACCAATACTCTTACCATCCCATAAAATAAAGCCATAATCAGCAATTTCTGCCATTTTCTTATCTTTTGCTGTATAAAATACCCTTCCAGTTCCTTTGCTGTCTACTTGGACAAACTGCCAATTCCCCACATTATTTCGGTAAATTTTGCCAGAAAAGTAAATATGCACATTAGCATAATCTTGTTCTTGTAGAAATTTTTGGATAGCTTTATCAGCCCCATTAGCATCTCCAATAACAATATCAAAATTATTGCTAAGAATATTGTTAATTCTTTCTCGTATTTGTGGATTTAGTCGTGAAATGCTGCGTGAACCAGAAAAGAAAATAGTGCGCATTTTTATCCTCTAGTCTTTGTCATTGCTAAAACAATTACAGATCTAGCATTTTTTGAAAACAATTTTTCAGTTGATATTTCCAATGTTGCTCCGCTATCAAATAAATCATCAATTACTAAAATATTCTTATTGGATAGATCTATATTGTCAATTGTGATGGAATTATTCAGTATTTCTAGTTTTTCTGATTTTTCTTCAATATTTTTGAGTGGTGTGTGTGAGCTAGATTTTCTTAAAATAGGAGAATATGGAATATTCAAGCGATCACTTAGTTCTTTGGCAATTAATTGAACTGGTTGATTAATACGCTCTGTTGTAAAAGGGGCGGGAACAATTAAATTTATAGATTCTAAACCACTAAATTTTTGTAAAATATAGTCTACCAGCAAAGAAACATTTTGGGTTTGATTACGATATTTTAATTGATAAACCCATTCTCCAATCACACTTCTCTTGCTATCAAAGTGAGGATGCCCTAATTCATCATAACCTAACAAAATACTTTTTTGCATATGATGGTCTAAAGCAAATCCTTTTGTCCAGTTACCATTTAGTTCTATCGCCATTTCATTGACTCCTTGTCAAAATTAAGTATAACGAGCAATCCTAGCAAGCCGTAGCCCGCATGTAGGGTATGTGCGGTACGCACGCACGCGTTCTCCATTTTCCCTGCAACCCCAACCCACCGCGTGCGTGCCTTGCGGCACACTCTCTGCCGATGAGTTCAAAGGTCGTCTGAAAAAACGTTCGCGGCGTTTGTTCCACCTGCCTTGCGATAAAGGCTGCCTGAAAAATTCCCGCTGTTGATATTTCGGGCATTCTTTCTCAAACCGCCTGCAACCGCAAAATCCGCTGCAACCTGCCCCCTCCCCCGTGGGGGAGGGTTGG
>NZ_KV815499.1:6287-9816 GCF_001814225.1 Neisseria sp. HMSC070F02
CCCTCCCCCGTGGGGGAGGGTTGGGGAGAGGGCATTCCCCGAATTTCGGCAACCTTTCCCAACAACTCAACCACCGAAATACAAGCCTTGTGGCTTGTTGCCCTCTCTCTAGCTCTCTCCCACGGGAGAGAGGACGGAGTGGCTGTAGGGCTAAGGGTTCTGCAAGGAAACAGGTTGTGCAGGTTGCTTTTTGCTTTTCAGACGACCTGAAATCAACGGTAAATCCAAGTCGCTTTCAAACCGCCTGCAACCGCAAAATCTGCTGAAACCTACTCCCTCCCCCGTGGGGGAGGGCTGGGGAGAGGGCATTCTCCGAATTTCGGCAACCTTTCCTAACACTCTAACCGCCAAGACACAAGCCTTGCGGCTTGTTGCCCTCTCTCTAGCTCTCTCCCACGGGAGAGAGGATGGGGTGGCTGTTGGGGCTAAGGTTTCTGTAAACTAATCAGGTTATGCAGGCTGCTTTTTGTTTTTCAGACGGCCTTTATAAATGCTCAATTCAGTCGGCTTTATCCTATTATTTTCAATAATCCAATCAAAATCAGCCATCTGCTATCGTGCAGCTTGCTTTTCCAATTCTTGCAACACGAGCAGGATTTCTGTCAGCACATCGTTTGTCTGCTGTAAAATCTCGTGATTCCAAAACCGCAGTACGGTAAAGCCCAAGCTGTTGAGATATGCCGTCCGCGCGTGGTCGTATGCGGCTTGTTCTGTGTGCTGCCCTCCGTCTGCTTCGACAATCAACTTGGGCGTTACGCACATAAAATCAACAATATAGTTTCCCATCGGCTGCTGGCGGCGGAATTTATAGCCGTTCAGACGACCTGCCCGCAGGTGCTGCCACAATTTTGCTTCCGCCCCGCTCATTTCTTGGCGCATGGCTTTGGCGCGTTGGCGCAAGATGGGGTTGTCGGTGGTCAAGAGTTTCTCGTGCGGGTTCATTTTGTTGTCGTGCTGTTTGCTGCCCTCTCTCTAACTCTCTCCCACGGGGAGAGAGGACGGTGCGGCTGTAGTGATTAAGGGTTTTGCAAGGAAAACAAGGAAAACAAGTTGTACAGGCTGTTTTTTATTTTTCAAGCGACCTGAAATCAACGCTTGTAAATCCAAGTCGCTTTTCAAACTGCCTGCAACCGCAAAATCTGCTGCAACCTACCCCCTCCCCCGTGGGGGAGGGCTGGGGAGAGGGCATTTTCCAAGTTGCGGCAATCTTTCCCAAATCCCTTAGTCTTCTAAAATACAAGCCTTACGGTTGTTGCCAAATGAAACTTCTTCCATACCCAAAATTTGCGTGTAAAACGCGATGGTTCGGTCAATGTCGGCAACGGTCAGTATCAGATGGTCGAGTGCGCTAATCTTCATTTCCAGCTTTGTTTTTCAGACGGCAGCAGCATACTGTTGCCGTCTGAAAGCCATTATGCCCGTTTTGCCGCCTTCATATTGCCAATGAATTTGTCAAACAAATAGCCGACATCTTGCGGGCCGGGGCTGGCTTCGGGGTGGCCTTGGAAGCAGAACACGGGTTTGTCGGTCAGCTCGATGCCTTGCAAAGTGTTGTCAAACAAGGATTTGTGGGTAATGCGTGCGTTAGCGGGCAGGGTGTCGGCATCAACGGCAAAACCGTGGTTTTGGCTGGTGATGACGACTTTGCCGCTGTCCAAATCTTGCACAGGGTGGTTCGCACCGTGGTGGCTGAAGCGCATTTTCAGGGTTTTCGCGCCGATAGCGAGGCTGATGAGCTGGTGTCCCAAGCAGATGCCGAAAATCGGTTTGCCGCTTTCCATCAGTTTTTGCACGGCTTCGATGGCGTAGGTGCAAGGCTCGGGGTCGCCGGGGCCGTTGGACAGGAACACGCCGTCGGGATTGAGTGCCAACACGTCTTGTGCGCTCGTTTGGGCGGGGACGACGGTCAGGCGGCAGCCGCGCGAGGCGAGCATACGCAGGATGTTGGTTTTCACGCCGAAATCGTAGGCGACGACGTGGTAAGGCTGTTCGTCAGGGGTAACGAAACCCTTGCCCAATGCCCATTCACCTTCCGTCCATTCGTAAGTTTCCGTGCAGGAAACTTCTTTTGCCAAGTCTTTGCCGACCATGCTGCCGAACGCGGCGATGAGTTCTTGCGCTTTTTCGACCGTAGCGTCCGCGCCGGTCAGAATCGCACCGCCTTGCGCGCCTTTTTCACGCAACAGCGTGGTCAGGCGGCGGGTGTCGATGTCGGCGATGGCAACGGTTTTGTTGCGCACCAGATAGTCGTGCAGGCTTTCGGAGGCGCGGAAGTTGCTGTGCAAGAGCGGCAGGTCGCGGATAATCAAACCGGCGGCGTAAACGCTGCGGCTTTCTTCATCTTCGGCGTTGGTACCGGTATTGCCGATGTGTGGGTAGGTGAGGGTAACGATTTGTTTGCAGTAGGACGGGTCGGTCAGGATTTCCTGATAGCCGGTCATCGAAGTATTGAACACGACTTCGCCGGAAGTCGAACCTTCGTAACCGATTGATGTGCCGTGGAATACGCTGCCGTCAGCGAGGACGAGGAGGGCGGGGGTGCTCATGATGGGAATCCTGTTTTTAATAAAATTCTTGACAATGCCGTCTGAAGGGACTTCGGCAGGGGGCATCCGGTCGGAAAAATCCGGTCAAAAAAAAACACGCCGCGCAAGATAGACGCGTAACGTGCTTTTCGGGCAAGTGCCTATACCCTGAAAGCAGCGTATTTTAAGACGAAACATACCCGATTTCAAGCGCAAACGCGGCAGGCGGGCTGATATGTTCGCGCGAAAACGGAAATCCGTGGCGTAAAACCGCCCGCTCCGCGCCCACTATGCCCGTTACGCATTTCCCCACGTCCGTCCGGCGAAACTATGGGAATACCCGAATCGTCAGGAATACCTGAATCGTCAGGAATACCCGAACCGTCATTCCCGCGCAGGCGGGAATCCAGACCTGTCGGCACAGAAACTTATCGGGCAAAACGGTTTCTTGAGATTCCGCATCCTAGATTCCCGCCTGCGCGGGAATGACGGCATCGGTTTGACGGTATTTAATTGAATTGCGGAAATTGACGGATTCAGTGAGATTGGCGGGATGAAGCCTACCCTATAGCCCGCCTTTTATAGCGGATTAACAAAAACCGGTACGGGTTGCCCCGCCCCGGCTCAAAGGGAACGATTCCCTAAGGCGCCCAAGCACCAGGCGAACCGGTTCCGTACCATTTGTACTGCCTGCGGCCCGCCGCCTTGTCCTGATTTTTGTTAATCCGCTATACGAACCCGCCCCCTCCCGAAAAACGCAAAAAATGCCGTCCGAAAACCTTTCGGACGGCATTTTCGCGTGAACCGTCATTCCCACGAAAACAGAAAACCAAAATCAGAAACCTAAAATTCGTCATTCCCACGAAAGTGGGAATCCAGGACTCAGGACCTGAGAAACCTTTTTACCCGATAAGTTCCCGTACCGACCGGTCCGGATTCCCGCCTGCGCGGGAATGACGCGTTTCATTTGCCGCCCCCTCCCGAAAAACGCAAAAAATGCCGTC
>NZ_KV815500.1:0-388 GCF_001814225.1 Neisseria sp. HMSC070F02
CAATCAGTTGTTTGACGCTTCCGACTTGCGTTTCGTGAACCTGATGCAGACGGTTTTTCTCGGCAGTCCGCATATCCGCCGATTGGTTGCGGCGGTTAACCAAGGCTTCCAACACTTCTTCCGCTTCGGTGGGCGGTTGGTAGGGCATGGTTTGCGAATCTTCTTTCTGTGCCTTCATCTGTGCGAAGAAGGCGGGCATTTTGGCATCTTTGGCGTCGGTTTTGGTCAGCGGCTGCGATTGGGCAAACTGATGCGTCTGACGCGGGTTGGCGATAATCACGGCTATGCCTGCTCGGCGGATGGCTTTGGCGGCGGGGATTTCGAGACCGCCAGTACTTTCCGTCACGACGAGGGCGACCTTGTGTTTTTTAAGGTATTCGATAGTATG
>NZ_KV815501.1:0-19933 GCF_001814225.1 Neisseria sp. HMSC070F02
GCACCTGATTCCAGTTGATGTTTTTCGCTACTTGGAGCTGTTTCAGATAGGCATACTCGGGCTGTTTGGACAGCTTTTCGATTTCGGTTTTCAGATTGCCTTTCGGAATGTCGACGATATAGCCGCCGGGTGCGGACAATTTGGGCGGAGTAGGGCTTTCGAAGCTGGGCAGTTTTAGCGTTTCGATAGTGCTGCCGCGTCCGGCCTGTTTCTGCCATACGGTTGAGTTGGTTTCTAATTTTTCTTCCGACTGGATACGGTTCACAATGCCTTTGAGGATAATTTTCGCATCGACACGGGCTTTTTCGCCTACACCTGCCTGAATGTCGGCACCGGCCAGCGTGGTTTTGAATTCGGTACCTTCGAGCACGGTATCCCAGCCTGAACGGGTGGCTGCAGTTTGGGCGACGACGCGGACAGGCAATTTGGTTTCGTTCAGTTCGTTTTTACTGTAATTGCTCTTACCTACCTTGATGCCGATAAAGCGGCGGCTTTTTTGGACATCCAACTCGTGCTTGTGGATGCCTTCTTCTGCCAGCAGTTGCAGCTCTTCACCCGCAACCAGGGTAACTTTACCTGCAGGGGCATTGAAGCGGGTGGTATTAGCTTCGATGTTGCCGCCTGCCTGAAGCGTGATACCGTTGGCGGTCAGCTCGACGGGGGCTGGCATAATCAGGTGGTCGCGGGTGCTGGTAAACTTGGTTTTTCTGATGATTTTGCCGCTTTTACCTTTGGTTTTTAAGAAGGTATAGGCATCGTTTTGTCCAGCCTCCAGTACAATATCACTATGGGCTTTGATGTCTATGCTGCCTGAGGGAGCTTTGATTTCGGATGCACCGATAATAATACGTGCATCATCGAGTGCCGCAGCTGCATGAATACTTACCCCCGTACGTCCGGTCAAACGTGAAGGCTTGTTCAGAGCAGCTTTGTCGTAGTGACTCTTGTAGGTGGGCTTGCCAATTTCATATTGGTCGGTTATGCCGTCAATCAGAATAGCAGCCGCCTCTGAATCTGCTGCCTTTGGCAATACGCCTGCGGCGTGAAGGTTCAGTTTTTTGGAAGCGGTAATATCGGAACCGCTGATTTCGATGCCTTGTGCGGAAATCAAGTCAATATTTTGTGCAGAAAGCTTGGCTTGCAGGTATTCTTTGCCTTTGGGTTTTTTACCTTTAACTTCCTTGTTGATGGCTTGAATATAGAAAGCGAGACGGTCGCGTTCTTCTTGCAGGGTTGGAATCAGCTTGCTTTTAGGCGAGCTTTTTTTCAACTGCGCAATCTGCTGTTCCAATTCTTTGGATTTTTGGTTGAGTTCAGCCGCTTTTTGTGTAGGAAAATAATTGCTGAATGAGTTGTTTACGGCTTCGATATTCAACTTGCCTTTGGTGGTGGCGACAACCAAGTTTTTACCGGCTGTAATTTTAGAACCTCTTAAATCTGTTTCTCCTGTAACCAGACGGATATTGCCTTTTGCTTCCAATGAGGAAACTTGAGCACTAGGCGCACCTGCATTTCCTCCTTTTGCAGACAACAGCAATTTTCCGCCTGTTTTGATGCTCAGGTCGGTATGCGCACTGATGCGGTTGGCAGGTTCGATGGTTAATGTGCCGCTACCTGCTTCAATATTCAGCCGTCCGGCCAATGGTTTTAATTCGGCATTATCTTCCAAAGTCTTGGTCGAAACGGTACTCCAATTGATGTTGCCGCGCTTGACTAGGGCGGTACCGGCAGTAAGGTTGATTGCACCCGCTCTCAGCGTGGTGTTGTCGGCAATTTGGGAATAGCGCGCATTGAGTGCCAATACACCGTTAGCCACCAGCTTGTTGGCAGAAGGCAGTTTGTCGTTTTGCCAAATCTGGCTGCCGGTAATGCTTAGATGACGGTGTGCGTAGGCATCTACTTGGTTGAGCGTTACCCGCTCGTGTTGTGCATTAAGATGCGTATTATGGGTAGACTCCAGCTTGGTATTTTCTATGCTCAATGCCCGGTCGGAATGAATGTTCAATGCCCCGCTTTTGGCATGGACGTTAAGGTTTTTTAAGTCGGCATTACCACCGTTGTTTTTGATGCTGATGTGTTTTCCGTTGATTGAATTGCGTTGTTTTCCGTCACCAAGCTGAATACCGTTGCCGGCAACCAACGTAATATCTCCTGAAGATGAAGTGATATTGGTATTGTCTGCTTTCAGACGGCCTTTACCAACCGATCCTGCATTGACATCGGCCTTGGCTGTCAGGGTATTGTGACCGGTAAAGTCGGCATTACCGTTGGCCAATAAGGATACATGACCGTCTGCAGAAACAGCATGAAGGCCGTCTGAAACGATATTGCCCTGCAATGCGGTGGTTTCGAGAGCCTTGGCTGCGTTCAGCTTGGTATTGCGAAGCTGAATATTGCCTTTGGCTGCCTGAATGTGCAGATTACCCGAGTTGGTACGCAGATTGGTATTGGTAACATTCAGCGAGCCTGCCTCCACACCCATGTCTTTTGAGGCAGTGAGGGTTTTACTGGTGCCGGTAATATGGGCAGCGTTATCCGATTTCAAATGGATGCTGGCGGCAGACAAATCTTTATCAACATTCAAATTCAGATCTTTACCTGTATGAACATACAGATTGCCGGGAGTATTCAGATTGGTAGTTTTGGCAGTAATGTTATCGTCTGCCAGTAAAGCAAGCTGCTTGCCGCCCTTGATACTGCCTCCGTTTAAGCGGATATCGGAGGTAACTGTTGAAGCTTCCAAAGAAAGCGGTTTGCCTGCTTCGATGTGTGCGGTGTCTTTGGCATCTATTACGGCGGAACTGCTGATGGTGCCGTTGGATAATACGGTAACATCTGCCCCGGTAATGCGTGTGTTATTGCCTAATTCGGCGTTGCCTTTGCTGGAACTGTATACGGTAGTGCCAGTCTGAATACTGGCCTCCTTGATGACGGTACGGCCGCCGGTCGACAGATTGGTCGAACCTTTAGCATTGTTCACATTTGCTTTGCTTTCGATAACCAAATTACGGCCGGCATTTAATACCGTAGCAGCAGGGCGGTTGCCGTTGTTTTGAACGACCGCTCCGTTACGCAAACCGATGTCCTCCCCGGTATCAATAACCAATAAGCCTTTGCTCTCTATCCGGCCGCCATTGGAGATAAATGCGCCTGCTGCGCCTGTTTCGGTGGTTTCGATGGAGAGATAAGTCGGTGATGCTTCAGTGCTGTCGGCAGTGGTGGCGATGCGGCCGCTGTTTTCAATACGGCCGGAGGAAGTAACGATCAATTGCTTGGCCGCTTCGAGTGTGCCCGCATTTTTGACACCCACGCCTTTTTCATTGGCAATCAGGGTAATGCTGTCGGCGTACATACCACCCAATGCGGCAGTATCGAGGGCAACGGTCGGTTTCGTACCCGCTGCCGTACCTGCGCTGATTTCACCGCTGGCGTAATCTACTTTCTGTGCGCCGGTCGAAACCGCCAGGTTTTTACCCTGCAATTTCCCCTGCAAAGCAACCGCACGGGCAAGCACTTCGGTGTAATCGGCTCCGCCTTTGTCGTTCCAACCTGACGTACCGACGGTCAATGTGCCTTGGCGCACGTCAAATCCCGTCAAGGCACCGTCTTTGCCGATTTGAGGCGTACCGGTGGTTAAGATACCGCGGCCGACGTTTTTAAAGCCGCCGCCGTTCACGGTAATGCCGTTGGGGTTGGCGATAATCACATCGGCCTTTTGACCACCTACGGTAACGATGCCATTGAGTTTGCTGGCCGCACCGCGCACCTCGTTCAAAATCAACTGCGCACTGCCTTTGGCCAGAAACGGGTTGTTGTTGCGATCGTTGTTCAGTACAGCACCTTTAGCGTCGACATCAAACTGGGTATAGCGGTTGTGGCTCAATCCACGGGCATTAGGAGTTTGGATGTTGACCAACGGCGCACCGGTATTGGTTTTAAGAATAACGGCCTGCTGGTTTTTGGGCGCGGTTTTATCGGTAATGATTTGTGCGTGGGCAGGCAATACCATACTGACGGAAACCAAAGAGCAGACCAAGGTTTTAAGCGTGGTTTTGAGTTTACTGTAAAGGCCGTCTGAAATTTGTGGCGAAGCCGGAGCGGAAGTTCCTGCCTGTTTGCCTTTTCCCTGACTGTTGGCGGTTTCGGCAACTGCAACCATAGTGTTGTGCTTTTTGCTGAAAACGGTACGATGCAGACCTTTGTTCATATTTATCCCTTTAAATGATGTTTGTAATCGCTTCAGACGGCCTGTAAATGATGAAAGACTGTCTGAATGTCGGTAAAAAATGCAGGAGAGGGTTAGAAACTGTAATTCAAATTGAAGCCGTAAACGGTGTTGGCCGTCTGAAAACCTTCGGGCTTGTGCAGCGGCTTGCCGGCAAATAAGTCATAAGCAAATATACCGCCTACTTTATGGCTGCCTCTGAAGCCGGCCACTGCACCCGCCAGCCGCTTGCCCGAGGCATATTGGGCACTTTCGCCCGATACCCGACCATAGTCCGCGCCGAGATAGAATTGATGGCGCGGATGGAAATGCCAGCCCAAAGTGTTCTGCCAGTAGAAACCACGCTCTCCGGAAAGGCTCTGTTCACCGTCAAATCCTCGAACGGTGTAGCGGCTGCCGATAGACAACTTGTCTTGGGCAACCAAAGGCGTTTTGTTCCATTGTGCATGGATAGCGGTTTCGTAGGAAAACTGCTGTTTGCCCAACATAAACGGGGCCGCTGCATCCAATCCGGCGGTTATGATTTTCATACGGGATGTGCCTGGAATAGTACCGCCGCCGTTTTCTTCAGGTGCGGGCATACTTTGGCGCATACCGGTACCCCGTTTGTAAGATAACTTGCCGTCCAGTTGCCAGCGGTTGAGGTAAGCACGGTGGCGCAATTCGGCTTCCCAGCCTGCAGAGCGGCGGCGTTGCACTTCGATTTCGGCATCGTCGATGTATTTATAGGTTTGGCGTGTCCATAATTTCATTCCGACTGAAGTTTTATGAAACCTGTTACGCCAAAGCATGCGCTCGGCGGCCAGGCTGCTCTGATATTGTTTGCCGTTGTAATCGTAATTGACGGAATAGCCTTCGGTTGCTTCGTGGTAACGATGTCCATTGTGATTAAAAGAAAACAGCCATTTTTTTACGGGCACCGAATAATGCACGCTGTAACTTCTGGATCCGCTTGCAGTTTCCGTACCGGTGGCATCAGTCAAGTCCGTTTTGTGCGCCAAACCGCGTCCATATGAAACATAAAACAAATCGCTTAAGCCCAAAGGGTTATCGAACGATAAAGCGACATTTCCTTGATATTTGCCGGTCGTTTTGCCGCCCGCATCATCTATACCGATACTGAACCGTATGGGTTTATTCTGCTGCCATTTGATCTGTAAATCGCTTTTGCCTTCTTCTTCGGACGGTATAATCTGAATATCTGTTTTAACACTCGACAAACGACGCAGGTTTTCCAAGCCCTGCTCTACATCGCGAAGATTGAGAATTTTGTTCCTATATAAGGGAAATTTGTTATTGAATGCACTAATACTGCCCTCGGCAGACTTCCCATCCCGTTTTTCTTCATAGCGGATATCCCCTATTTCGCCTGCTGATACCCGTAATTTCAGAATTCCCGAATCCATATTCTGTGGTTGGATAATAGCTTGGGAAGTGAGGTAGCCACGCACAATCAGTATCTGTTGCGCGGCTTTTTGTAGCCTGCTCAAATTATTGGAACCTAAACACATCCCAGTTTTAAAAGCTGTTTCTTTCATGAGCACAGAAGGAAGAAAAGAAAATTTGCGCGCCGTCTTATCATCTAAACTAATGTAATTTACCCGAGTACACGGTGTTTCATCTTCACTCAGGACATAATTGTTCTTCTCCAATGGTTGCTCGAAACGGACATTTGCATCAGTTAACAATTCAGCATCTATGTGCTGCTGACGCTGCATGGAACGGATAAGTTCTGCATCGTTTTCATCGGCAGCTAAGGTTTTAAGGGGTATGACAGCCAGGATAACCAACAGACATGGAGCAGGAAAAAATTTCATGACATCAATATTATTTTAGCAATATTTACTATTTTGTCATAAATTTAAAAGTATTTACAGTTATAGAATGAGACCTTTGCAAAATTCCCCAAAATTCCCACCAAGACATTTAGGGGATTTTGGGGAATTTTGCAAAGGTCTCGGACAGTATTTTGAACGCAGTGCGCGTAAATCCGTATGGAAACCATGAAATCCCGCCACAGCCGCCAGACATGCCAAGCCGCATTCTGATATTTCTGTTTGCAGGATAACAGGCAGCTTTTTCTTTAAGCCCAAAGACAGGTTTTGCAGATGGGGCATAGATTTCCTTTTTGAAAAATAGGGATTAGGAAGTTGGATGTATTTTAGAAAGGCCGCCTGAAAAGGTTTCAGACGACCTTTTGCGACTAGCTGCTATTTTATTTAAAGCTTTTCTCTAACAAACGAGCTAATATTTTTCCTGTAATAAAACAGATAAAAAACAGCATCCAATACGTCAGATTGGAAAAATCGGTCGTATAGAGAATCAACATATAAAGAAGCAGCATGATGCCGAGTGCGATGAATTGATAATGTTTGGCAAACATCATGACCTCCTCAACTATTAAGGCAAACCGCCTGAATATTCTCGTTCAATCGTTTCGGCAATTTCCCTATAACGTCGATACCATGACCAGTCGAAATTTTCAATGGCATGGCTCGCAAACGTACCAAATTCAGGCATCCCTATGCGGCTACCTGCTAAAGCTCCGATTGTAGCTCCCCAACCAGGCGGATTACTGAACGTATTGTTTGGCAATCCTAAAGATTTATCAGGATTTCCCGTATCGTTAAGCCCTGCAGATTCGCAAATTTCGCAATAATATGAGCTTTGTTACGCATTACCTGAGCCTCCGACCCAAGTCATTTCATGAACACATATAGTGGATTAAATTTAAATCAGGACAAGGCGACGAAGCCGCAGACAGTACAGATAGTACGGCAAGGCGAGGCAACGCTGTACTGGTTTAAATTTAATCCACTATAAAACTCTCATTTTGAAACTCCTTGTATCGTTAATCAAACAATCAAAAGGGCAGATGCCCTATCCTTGCTTTTACAAACGGAGACCTTTGCAAAAATAGTCTGTTAACGAAATTTGACGCATAAAAATGCGCCAAAAAATTTTCAATTGCCTAAAACCTTCCTAATATTGAGCAAAAAGTAGGAAAAATCAGAAAAGTTTTGCATTTTGAAAATGAGATTGAGCATAAAATTTTAGTAACCTATGTTATTGCAAAGGTCTCATATTGTCTTCTGGTCGTCTGAAAAGGTTTCAGACAACTTCTTTATCTTTACAGCCTCAAGTCTTACAGTTTGCCCGACATACTATAAATCAGCTCCAATACCCATTCGTACAATCGCCGTTTCTCGTGTAGGATGTCTGCTTCCAACGTCATGCCGATTTGCAGCGGTTTTTCCTCACCGTATGCAGTGATGGTTGGTTTGTCGGGTTTTATTTTCACGAGATAAACAGGTTCGTTGCTCTTCGCCAAATCGGAGGATACCATGCCCAATCCCGACAATTCCTGTCTGCCCAGTGCCGTTTTTGCCACTGATCTTCCGCAAGTCTAATGCGCCTTTTCTGACCGTCTATCTGTTGCAAAATATGGAGTTTCTGGTTTTCCAAACGTTCGACAGTTGCTTTAAGGCTGCGCGTTTCATTCTCGTGTATCAGCTTCAGACGACCCAGTTCCTGTTCTGCCAACGTTTTCTTCAAAACTGCCTCCGTTTTCAACTGCTGCTGCACGCTACCTCCTGCGCCGAAACGTGAGGTCGAAAGCGCAAATAGCTTGTCGCCAGCCTTAACCTTTTCTCCATCTTCCACGAATTTCGCTGTAATTGTCCCCGTATCCGGTGCATACACCCTGATTACGCCCGATGCAGGTAAAATTTGTCCCTCCACTGTTGTCTTTCGCGTATAGTTACCAAATATCAAAAACAGGATAATCAATAACGCAGATATCGATGCAAATGTCGTCCATAGGGAAAATGACAACGGTCGTGTCAGAATCACTTTACCCGTCAGGCTGGTTTGGCGGGCAACGGCGACTTCGGGACGGAAGAAGGGTTGCTTGGGTCTATTCATAAAATTAAAGTTAAGAAAGTTTCAGACGACCCCTAGAGATTGTCTGGACGATGAGAAATATCAGCAGTAATCTGTACCGTCAGTGTAGCCGTTTCCTGATTTATCTGCTTTTGTTGCGGGAGCAGTTAATCCATGTTCAATCTCAAAGATTGGTCTTCCGTTATAAGGAGGTGCATTAACGGCATCATTTACCCAATTACGAGTCACATTGTATACACCATTTGCACCAGCAGCACCGTAAGCATTTTTCGGCAGATAATAAACTGCCGCTGCGGCAGCAGGTATTGCAACCAAATCCCCCCATGTGGGACCTCCTTTGGTTGTGGCAGCATTAGCTACATTTCCAGCTATATTGTCTGTTACAGGACCTCCCCCTGAAACCAGCTTCAATTCATGAAGTTGAAGTTCAATCATTTTTATACTCCTTTTCTTGGTTGGTATTCCTAAAAATTCGGCTAACAAAAACATATGGCAGATATATTGAAAAAAAATTCAAAGTACCCTGAATAAAATTCAAATTCCAACTATATTTGTTAATGTAGTCGAGAAGAAACATATCTGATAAAAAATATAGCACTTGATAACAAGCTATTACTAATATTACGAAAAATGTAAATTGCTTCCAGTTTTTCATAGAATCCCTCACAAAATTTCCAGAAAATCTAACTCTATCAACTGATAAATCAACTTCCTAACTTCTTCATATTTTCCCTGATTGAAGTTAACCAGTAGATTTTTCAACAATAACGGTTCATTCTTACCGATGTGTTCTAACACTTTTTTCCCCAACTCATCTACGCTTATCTTCATCCCATTCCCAATCAAATATCCCTTTTCCAACGTATCCAAATTATTGGCATTTAATCTCAACCTGACGTCGTCTGAAAGCGGAGTAGCGTTGGGATTCGCGAACTGTTCGAGATGAAAAGCGGTATCGGTACGTTCTTTGCCGAGAAAGTCTTCACTGAAGGCTTCATAATTGACGGGGTCGGCAATCATGGCAGCAATTTGTGTGGCAGTATCGTTGATACGCGTCCTATCTTGCTCCCAGTCTGAGAAACTGTGGCGCAGACTTTCTATGGTGGGAAATTTCTTCATTAGCCACTCGAGGTAATTATAGCCGTTTGGTGGGAAGGTACCGACAGCGAAGTGGAAGGTTTCACAGCCGAGCGGGATAGGTCTGTGCCACCAACCGCGTGGGATGTAGAGGACATCACCTGCTTCAAGGATAATATCCATATCGATATGTTCAGGAATGGAAATATCAGTATCTTTAGTCTGTTGCATATACAATGGCATAGGGAAATCAGGGGCAGTAAGTTGCCAACGTTTCTTGCCGAAAAGCTGGATGGCATACACATCGCGGGGGTCCCAATGGTTTTTATAAGATTCGTCGCTGCCAAAAGCAAGATATCCACTAACAATAGTATGTGCGCCGGCAAAGCGGGCGACTTGACGGGCGATATGGTCTGAAAACGGCTCGTTGTTAATATGGTTATAGACTAACGACGCACCATTCTTCATATGTTCGTAGATAACGGATTTAATAAAACGGTAGCGAGTTTTGCCCAAATCGTCGAAACTTTCGACGTATTCTTCTTTAGGAACGATTGCGCCTTTTTTACGCAGATGAAACAGCGGTGCGGTTGGGTCTGCTCGTTGGTATATCTCGTTGATATCTTTCCAAGATGCGGATTCGAGATTCCGAACCGCTCCTTTAAAGAGCTTGGGCTTTTGATACAGATAAGTCTGTCGGAACGTTTTAGGACTAATGCCGAAGTCGAGATGGATGCTCATTACTTCCCCTTACTCAGAAAATATTTAAAATTTATAATGTTACATATATTTACAAATATTAAAGTTTTTTTTGTGTGTGCGTCAAGGAATTGTTGACAATTTTAGTTAAAAATTTGTCTCCAAACGGAAAAAAGCGGTTTGTTTTTTGTTGTTAACATTTTTATTGTAATTAAATAAAAGGTCGTCTGAAAACGGTTTTCAGACGACCTTTTGCTATAATCGGGCTTCATCGCCCCGTTCGGTTTGGAACCTTATGAAAACCCTCGTCCTCCTCCTGCTTTCCTTCTCCACGACCACCGCTTTCGCCGCATACGGTTTGGGTTTGGGGCAGGCACCGAAATATCCTGCCGGCTTTCGCGCCTACGGTTATGTTTATTCCGGACGGCAGGGCTGGGTTTTAAAAACAGAGGCGGATGCCATTAAATTAGACACGCTTTTCAAACGCTTTGTGTACCGTCCTTCCGCCGCCAATCAAAACCCCGTCGGACAGCGTTCGGACGGCATACCCGCCAACCACACAAAGGAAAAACCATGAGTAAAAAAATCAAAGTCGGCATTGTCGGCGCGACGGGCTACACCGGCGTGGAACTGCTGCGCCTGCTTGCCGCCCATCCCGATGTCGAAGTCGCCGCCGTAACCAGCCGCAGCGAAGCGGGAACCGCAGTTGCCGATTACTTTCCGAGTTTGCGCGGCGTGTACGGCCTCGCCTTCCAAACGCCCGACGAGGCAGGTTTGGAACAATGCGACATCGTCTTCTTCGCCACGCCCAACGGCATCGCCATGAAAGACGCGCCGCGCCTGATTGAACAGGGCGTGCGCGTCATCGACCTTTCCGCCGACTTCCGCATATGGGACATTCCGACCTGGGAACACTGGTACGGCATGACCCACGCCGCCCCCGGCCTCGTTTCCCAAGCCGTGTACGGATTGAGCGAACTCAACCGCGAAGCCGTCGCACAGGCGCGCCTCGTCGCCAACCCCGGCTGCTACCCGACCTGCGTATCCCTGCCGCTCGTGCCGCTGTTGCGGCAATGCCGTCTGAAGCCCGGTATGCCGCTGATTGCCGACTGCAAATCCGGCGTGTCCGGCGCGGGCAGGAAAGGCAATGTCGGTTCGCTGTTGTGCGAAGTCGGCGACAACTTCAAAGCCTACGGCATAGCTGGACACCGCCACCTGCCCGAAATCAGGCAGACCATCGCCGGGCTTCAGGACGGCATCGCCGAAGGATTCGTGTTCACGCCGCACCTCGCGCCGATGATACGCGGTATGCACGCCACCGTTTACCTCCACCTTTCAGACGGCATCTGCCCCGAAACCATCCTGCGCGACTATTACCGCGACAGCCTGTTCGTGGACATCCTGCCCGCCGGTTCGACACCCGAAACCCGCAGCGTGCGCGGCGCAAACCTCTGCCGCATCAGCATCCAACAGGCGGCGCAATCCGATGTGTGGGTCGTCCTTTCCGTCATCGACAACCTCGTCAAAGGCGCGGCGGGTCAGGCGGTGCAAAATATGAACATCATGTTCGGACTGAAGGAAACACACGGCTTGGGCGCAATCCCCCTGCTCCCCTGAAGCGCAAACGGCAAACCGCAGGCATCGTGCCTGCGGTTTTTTGATGCCGTCTGAAAGCGACGGTTTTTTTGGGTTCGGACGGCTTTTGGCTCATTATTCCGCGAAAACAAAAATCTAAAATACCGTCATTCCCGCAAAAGCGGGAATCTATAGTGGATTAAATTTAAACCAGTACAGCGTTGCCTCGCCTTGCCGTACTATCTGTACTGTCTGCGGCTTCGTCGCCTTGTCCTGATTTAAATTTAATCCACTATAGTTTATCCGGCTTCAGCGATTTCCGACACATTTCCACACGCTTCAATTTCGTCATTTCTCCGGTTTCAGTCATTGCCGATAACACCGTGGTTTTTCATTTCTAGATTCCCGCCTGCGCGGGAATGACGGCGGAGGGCTTGCCGTTTTCCCGATAAGTCTCTGCGGCTTCCCATTGCCGGATTTCCGCCCACTTGGGAATAACGAGATTTAAAATCATGAAAATGTGTCAAAAATAATGCAAAATCAGATTCCGTTGCACTTTTTTCCAATATTTCCGGCGACATTTCGCTCACACGCCCAAATAACCTTCCCTGCCGGAAAGCCATCGTGCCAAATGCGCTTCGACGATTTCGGGGTTTTGTTCAATCAGCATCGGGGCGGTTTCGCGCGCTTGTTCCAAGAGGTGCAGGTCTTCTTCGAGCTTGGCGAAACGCAGCATAGGCACGCCGCTTTGGCGCGCGCCGAGAAATTCGCCGGGGCCGCGGATGTTGAGGTCTTGGCGGGCGATTTCAAAGCCGTCGGTGTGTTCGTAGATGACTTTCAGCCGCGCTTTGGCGAGTTCGCCCAAGGGTTCGGCAAACAGGAGGACGCACACGCTTTCCGCCGCGCCGCGCCCTACCCGTCCGCGTAATTGGTGAAGCTGCGCCAAGCCCATGCGCTCGGCGTGTTCGATGACCATCAGGGCGGCATTGGGCACATCTACGCCGACTTCGATGACGGTGGTGGCGACCAAGACGTTCAGCCCCCCCGAAGAAAACCGCGCCATCACTTCGGCCTTTTCGGCGGCCTTCATGCGCCCGTGTACCAGTCCGATATTGAGTTCGGGCAATGCCGTCTGAAGCCGGGCGAGGGTTTCGGCGGCGGTTTGCAGTTGCAGGGTTTCGCTTTCTTCAATCAATGGGCAGACCCAATACGCCTGCCGCCCTTTTCGGCAAGTGCCGAGGACGAAGCCTTCGACTTCGGCGCGGCGGACGTTGTTGACGAGGCGCGTTTTAATCGGTGTGCGCCCGGGCGGCAATTCGTCGATGACGGACACGTCCAAATCGGCGAAAAAACTCATCGCAAGCGTGCGCGGGATGGGCGTGGCGGACATCATCAGCTGATGGACTTCGCGCCCTTTGTTTTTGAGGGCGAGGCGTTGGGCAACGCCGAAACGGTGCTGTTCGTCCACAATGGTCAAGCCCAAATTGTGAAACGCCACGCCGTCTGAAAACAGGGCGTGCGTGCCGACGGCGATTTTGACGCTGCCGTCAGCGAGTTTGGCTTTGGCTTCGTCTTTGGCTTTTTTACGCAAACTGCCAAAAAGGCGGACAACTTCAATGCCCAAAGGTTCGAGCCATTGTTTAAATTTAATAAAATGCTGTTCGGCAAGGATTTCAGTGGGCGCCATTACAGCCACCTGCGCACCGGATTCGATAGCCGTCAAAGCAGACAAAGCAGCCACAATGGTTTTGCCGCTGCCGACATCGCCCTGCAGCAGGCGGTGCATCGGGTAGGTTTGCGCCATATCGCGGCAGATTTCGGAAACAACTTTTTCTTGCGCATCGGTCAGGGCAAACGGCAGGGCTTGGCGCAGGGCTTGGGTCAATGTGCCGTCGCCGCCCAATGCCGCCGCCGTGCCGCCGATACGCTTCTGTCGCGCCAAGCGCATCGAAAGCTGTTGCGCCAAAAGTTCATCGAATTTGAGCCGTTGCCATGCAGGCAGCGTGCCGTCTGAAAGCTGATGAATCGTGAAACTCGGCGGCGGCGAATGCAAAAGACGCAGGCTTTCGGCGAGGTGTGGCAGCTTCAGACGGCACAGCAGGGCATCGGGCAGCGTGTCGTGCAGCGGCGTAACGTCCAACGCCGTCTGAATAATACGGCGCAAAGTGGGCTGGTTCAAACCGTTTACGGTCGGGTAAACCGGCGTGAGGCTTTCCGCCAAACCGCCGCCCTCGGCATCGCGGATTTTGGGATGAATCATCTCGTCGCCGTAAAAGCCGTGTTTGATTTCGCCCACGGCGCGGATGCGCTTACCGACCGCCGTCTGTTTCTGATGGCTGGCGTAAAAGTGGATGAAGCGCAGAAAAAGGACGCTGCCGGAACCGTCGGCGATTTGGACAATCAACTGCTTGCGCGGTTTGAACGTTACTTCCTGATGGATAACCTCGCCCTCGACCTGGCACGGCACGCCAATCGGCGCGTCCTTAATCGGCATGATGTGCGTCTCATCCTCGTAACGCAACGGCAGGTGCAACACCAAATCCCCTGCGGTATGGAGGTTGAGTTTTTCGAGCTTCTTGGCGGAAACATCGGTGATTTTGAGCTGTTTTCGGGTTTCGGGCGACATCATAGGCAGATTCCTTTGGACGCGCCTATTTTATCCGAAAACAAAAATGCCGTCTGAAACGGATTCAGACGGCATCGGCAGGCAGGAATCAAGCCCCGGCGGCTTCGGCTTCCTGCTGTTGTTGGTAAATCGCCTCAAAATTAATCGGCGCGAGCAGGACGGGCGGGAAGCCGGCGCGCGTTACCGTACTGGAAACGGCTTCGCGCGCGTAAGGGAAGAGGATGTTCGGACACGCCACGCCCAACAGCAGCTGCACATCTTCTTCGGGGATGTTTTCCAAACGGAAAATGCCGCTTTGGGTTACTTCGTTCAAAAACATCGTGCGCTCGTTATCCAGCTTGGCGGTAACGGTTACGGTAACGTCCACGTTGTAGTAGCCGTCTTCCAGCTTTTGGCTGCCGGTGGAAACGCGCATATCCACTTCAGGCTCGCCCTGTTCCAAAAAGATTTGCGGCGCGTGCGGCACTTCCAAAGACAAGTCTTTGACATACAGTCGCTCGATGCTGAATACGGGTTGCAGTTCTTCGCTCATTTTGTTTTCCTAGTTGGGGGTTAAGGGTTCAGCAGTCCGTCCAGCCTGCCTTCCTGCTGGAGGCGGTAGAGGTCGGTAAATCCGCCGACGTGCGTTTCGCCGATGAAAATCTGCGGCACGCTGCGCTGTCCCGAAAGCTGCTGCATTTCGGCAAAGGCTTCGGGGCTTGCATCGACACGGATTTCGTCGATATGTCCGACACCTGCCGCGTGCAGCAGCCTTTTCGCCATCGCGCAGTAGGGACAAAACGGACCTGTGTACATGGTAACGGTCTGCATATTGGGTTTCCGAAAGTTTTGCAATGATAATCAATATAGGGGCATTTCCCCTGTTTGGCAAGTGCGGAACAGATGCACGTTCAAACGGCATGTGCGGAATGTGTCAAAGTTTCTTTTTTAAAGTATGATAGGCATTGTGAAAAATATTTTTGCACCCGCGCTGCGCGGCGGAACGGGTGCAAAAATATTTTTATTACATTTTCAGGAAAAACCATGTTGTCAGGACTCCCCATCCCCAAAGACATCGCGCGCCCGCCCGAAACGATATTGGTCAACATCACGCCGCAGGAAACGCGCGTAGCGGTGTTGGAGGAAAACAATATCTGCGAGCTGCACATCGAGCGCAACAGCGAACACAGCCTGGTCGGCAATATCTATCTGGGCGTGGTGCGCCGCGTGCTGCCCGGGATGCAGAGCGCGTTTATCGACATCGGCTTGGAACGCGCGGCGTTTTTACACATCGTCGATGTCCTCGAACAACGCCGCAACCCCGAAGAAACCCAGCGCATCGAACATATGCTGTTTGAAGGGCAGTCTGTTTTGGTGCAGGTCATCAAAGACCCGATCAACACCAAAGGCGCGCGGCTTTCCACCCAAATCTCGCTGGCGGGGCGTTTCCTCGTCCATCTTCCGCAAGAAGACCACATCGGCGTGTCCCAACGCATCGAAGACGATGCCGAACGCAGCAGCCTGCGCGAACGCCTCGACAAGCTCCTGCCGGAAAATGCCTGCCGGGGCTACATCATCCGCACCAACGCCGAAAACGCCACCGACGAACAGCTCCAGTCCGACATCGACTACCTGACCAAAGTGTGGGAACACATCCAAGAACAGGCGAAAATCCGGCCGCCGGAAACCCTGCTTTATCAGGATTTGCCCTTGAGTTTGCGCGTATTGCGCGATATGGTCGGCTGCGACACGCAAAAAATCCTCGTCGATTCCACCGTAAACCACGGGCGCATGACGCGTTTTGCCGAACAATACGTCCACGGCGCATTGGGCAGGATAGAATTGTTCAAAGGCGAACGCCCGCTGTTTGAAACCCACAACGTCGAACAGGAAATCAGCCGCGCCCTGCAACCGCGCGTCAACCTCAACTTCGGCAGCTACCTGATTATCGAATCCACCGAAGCCATGACCACGATAGACGTGAACACCGGCGGCTTCGTCGGCGCACGCAACTTCGACGAAACCATCTTCCGCACCAACCTCGAAGCCTGCCACACCATCGCCCGCGAATTGAGGCTACGCAACCTCGGCGGCATCATCATCATCGACTTCATCGATATGGCGCAGGAAAGCCACCGCGAAGCCGTGTTGCAGGAGCTTGCCAAAGCCCTCGCCTTCGACCGTACCCGCGTTACCCTGCACGGTTTTACCAGCCTGGGGCTGGTCGAGCTGACGCGCAAACGCTCGCGCGAAAACTTAAACCAAGTCCTCTGCGAACCCTGCCCTTCCTGCCAAGGCAGAGGCCGTCTGAAAACGCCGCAAACCGTGTGCTACGAAATCCAGCGCGAAATCGTCCGCGAAGCGCGCCGTTACGATGCCGAAAGTTTCCGCATCCTCGCCGCCCCCAACGTCATCGATTTGTTTTTGGACGAAGAATCGCAATCCTTGGCAATGCTGATAGATTTCATCGGCAAACCGATTTCTCTGGCGGTCGAAACCGCTTACACGCAGGAACAATACGATATTGTGCTGATGTAAAAAATGCCGTCTGAAGCCTTCAGACGGCATCTGTCTATTTCAGGGTTTCCTTGTCCAACAAGGCGCGTATCAGCAGACCGTGTCCGAACCTGCGGCTGTCGGTCAGTTCCAAATATCCGCCGTATTTTTTGGCTAGCGTGTCGGCAATCGACAGCCCCAGCCCCGTCCCCTGCTGCTCCGTTCCCAAAATACGGTAAAACGGATCGAGGACGCGGACGCGTTCGGATTCCGGAATGCCGTTCCCGTTATCTTCCACCCACACGGCAAGATATTTCCCTTCGTCTGTGAAACCCAAATCTATCCTGCCTTCGGACGGGGTATAACGTATTGCGTTATCAACAAACGTTTTAACCAAGGTATAGATTTCAGTTTCATCGGCAAATATTTCGACATCACCTCCGACCGCCACACCAATGTCCTGACGTTTTTCCAAGGCAAGCGGCATCAGTTCCTGCAACACTTGGCGGAAACGGCTTTGCAGACCGAATGTCGTTTTCGCCAAAGGGGTTTCGTCCGACTGCGAACGCGCCAGTGCCAAAAGCTGCTCGAGCAGGTGTTTGTTGCGCCGTATGCTTTGCTGCAAAACGGCAGACTGCCGCGCCGCATCGGGTGGCAGAGACATATTGTTGAGCCGTTCCGCCTGAAGGGAAAGGGCTGTCATCGGCGTACGCAATTCGTGTGCCGCGTCGGCGACAAACCGCTGACGGTGGCGGATGTCTTCATCCGCACGTTTCAAAAGCAAGTTGATGGCGGTTACGAACCCTCTGATTTCACTGGGAATATTGTCCACACTCAAGGCAGACAGGTCATTGATTCGGCGTTGTTCGAGACTTTGCGACAATTTGCGGACGGGGCGCATGGCTTTGTGCGTAATCCACACGGTCAGCAGTATCATCAGCGGCAGTGCCGCCAGCAGGGGCAACACGCTTTGCCGTGCCGCATCCGCCGCCAAATCTTCACGGTATTCGTTTTCCTGCATGACGGCAATCCGTCCCTGTTCGGTCGTGCGGATATAGACGCGGTAATAATCGTCGTCCCCGTCCGCCTGAAGCGTGTGCAGACCGTCCGCCAGATGCGCAGGCAGGCTGACAACAGGGTCTTCCTGCTGCGGCATCTGCACGAAAATGCGCGTATCGCCGTCGCCCTCGGGCAAAGTTTCGGGTTTGGAATCGGGTGCGACGTACAATGCCGCCTGACGGAGCAGGTCGTCCTGCAACGCTTCCGTTTCGTGGAAGGTTTCGTAGTAGGAAAACATACCTGCAAGCATTGCCAGCGGAACAAACATCCAAACCGTCCCGCCCCAGCAAACCCAAATCCAGCAGCATCAAGTCATAAGGCTGGGCAGCGGCAGCCGCGCGCCGTTTTTGACCCAATCCACCGCATAGCCGCCGTCTTTCAAACTTGCCGACACCGCCTCCGCAATCATCGCATCGTCTTCCACCAGCAAAACACGCATCAACTTTCCCTTCAAAATAAACCGTGCCTATTCTAACACCCCAAAATTAGCCGCAATTTAGCGGCCTTTACGCTTGCCGGTATTTTTCAAAACTGCGGCACAAAAAACCGCGCCGGCAACTGCCTTCAGACGGCATTGGGGCGCGATTGCAACACACGGGCAGGCAGAGCCTGCGACAGACCACAGGAACGATTCAGGCTTCAGACGGCTTCGCCGTTTACGGCAGAGGCACGATTCCTGCCGCTATCGAACTGGCCAATATCGCCAGCGACAAACCCCACGCCCAAAAAAACGAATAACGGATGTGTTTGCCCATCGACAATTTCGCCAAACCCAAGCCCATCCACAAAGCCGGCGAAAGCGGCGTAACAAAAGTGCCGACGATACTGCCGATCAACATCGCATAACCTGCTGCTTCGGGCGCCACGCCCGCCTGCGAGGTAATCTGCTCCACAATCGGAAACAGTCCGAAATAATAAGCGTCCGTACTCAAAACCAACTCAAGCGGAATGCCCAACACACCGATGGCAATATGCAGATAAGGCAGCAGCGCGTCCGGCAGGATATGCACAATGTCTTTGGAAATCGCGTCCAACATCCCCGCACCCTTCAAAATCCCCAAAAACGTACCTGCCGCCAAAATAATGGACGCCATCATCACCGCGCCGCCGGCGTGGGCATAAATCCGCTCCATCTGTTCCTGCGGGCTGCGGTAATTCAAAAGCAACGCCGCCGTTGCAGCCAGCATAAATACATAACCCGGCGGGAAGATGCCCGAAAAAAGCAGGCTCATCGCCGCCAAAAACAGCAGGACATTCCACCAAAACAGTTTCGGACGCGCCAATTTTTGTTCTTCTTCCGACAAAGGCACCGGCTTTATCAAATCCGCCACGGCGGGCAACGCGCCCAACTCCCGGACAATCCGCCTTTTTTCACGCACACCCAAAAGCAGGGATAGCGCAAGGATAAACACCACACCGATAATTTGCACCGTCAACAAAGGTTTATACAATTCGCCCACATCTGCGCCCAACACGCTTGCAACCCGCCCGGTCGGCCCGCCCCACGGCAGAAGGTTAATCAATCCCGCACTGGAAGTCAGCAGCAAAAACAGCAGGTAAGGATTCATATGCAGACGCTTGTAAAGCGGCAAAAGGGCGGGGACGACCAATAAAAACGTCGTCGCACCCGCCCCGTCCAACTGCGCCACCACCGACACCAAGACCGTCCCCACACTCACTGCCACGATATTACCCCGAGTCAGCTTAATCAAACCGCCTATCATCGGACGAAACAGCCCCACATCGTTCATGATTCCAAAAAACAAAATGGAAAACATAAACATAATCACAATCTGCATCACCGATTTGGTGCCGCCCGAATAAAATTCTTTTAATTGGGATACATCAAACCCCGCCAGCAACGCCCCAAACAGCGGCACCAAGATTAATGCGATGATGGGCGACACTTTTTCCGTCAGCAGCAACCATACGATGACCCCGATAATCAGCAGTCCGATAAACGTCAGCATCATTTCTCCTTTATTTTATTTTAAACAGAAAACCGACCGTGCAGGCAAAACCGCCCACAGACGCGGGATAAGCCCTGCATTCTACTTTTTTATTTTGAAACAAGTCAATCGGTCATTTCCTCCCATTCACGCCTGCCGCCATTCCTGCATCCGTCCGTCATTTCACGGCGGCAACCGATACGGAACAACCGGCAAATCGGTATCGGGACGGCGCGGGGGCATTCATCCCGGTGCGCCGATTCAAACGAAACCGCCCCTATCATTGCGGAGCGCGGGGCGTGCCGTACACGCGGGATTTTATAGTGGATTAACAAAAATCAGGAC
>NZ_KV815501.1:20033-22386 GCF_001814225.1 Neisseria sp. HMSC070F02
CAACGCCGTACTGGTTTTTGTTAATCCGCTATAAACACGCCGGTCATTTGCCGCGCATTATCCGGCAAACGGCAAACCTTGACGCTGCCCAGCCCATATAAAAAAGCCGCAAAACCCGAACCGGTTTTGCGGCCTTTCGACTTGTTTGTTTATTTGGCATTTCTTTCAATCAAACCGACAAACTGATTAATATATGACTGAACAAAATCCCTTGCCGAGTCGATCAATTTGCCGTTTTCATCAAACAGTGTCGGCGAATTGCCCAAAAACACTTCCGGCTGTCCGGTTACGGGCATATCGAAATAAGACAGCGCAAGGCGCAGGTTTTTTTGCGAACTGTAACCGCCCATCTTGCCGACGGAATGGCTGATGATGCCGGCCGGTTTGTTTTTCCACGCCACGTCGGCATTCGGTTTCGAGCCGATGTCCACCGCATTTTTCAAACAGGCGGGAATGGTGCGGTTATTTTCGGACGTAACGAACAAAATGCCGTCCGAAGCCTTAATCGTTTCGCGGAAAACCGTGTAGCTTTCGGGCAGCGGCACATCTTCCACCGCAGGGTCGTCATAATCGAAATTGTAAAGCGGCAGATGTCCGATTTCGACGATTTCCGCCTGCCAGCCTTCGGGGAACATCTCCGCCGCATTCAATGCCACTTTGCGCGCAAAAGAAGCACGGCGCAGGCTGCCCACCAAAATACTGATTTTCTTAGCCATAATCATTCCTCCTGAATATTAAGTTTGTGCGTCTCAATCATTTCATAATGATAGCGATTATTATATATGTGATTTCCCCTGCAAACAAGCCGGCCCGCCGCCACAGCGTTCCCACTTATCCGGCTTTGCCTTATAATTGCTTTTTTTATGTAACAGATTTACCTATGAATTTCCCCAAAACAGCGGCCTCCCTGCTGCTGCTTCTCGCCTCCCTCGCCGCACACGCGCTCGATACCGGCCGCATTCCGCAAAACGAAATCGCCGTATATGTCCAAGAGCTTGACAGCGGAAAAGTCATCATTGACCACCGCTCGGATGTCCCCGTCAACCCCGCCTCCACAATGAAACTCGTTACCGCGTTTGCCGCCTTCAAAACCTTCGGCAGCAATTACCGCTGGGCGACCGAGTTTAAAAGCAACGGTACGATAAACGACGGCACGCTTGACGGAAACCTGTATTGGGCGGGCAGCGGCGACCCCGTTTTCAATCAGGAAAACCTGCTTGCCGTCCAACGCCAGTTGCGCGAACAAGGCATACGCAATATCACGGGACACCTGATGCTCGACCACAGCCTGTGGGGCGAAGTCGGCAGCCCCGACGATTTCGAAGCCGACAGCGGTTCGCCGTTTATGACGCCCCCCAATCCAACTATGCTGTCTGCCGGTATGGTTATGGTGCGCGCCGAACGCAATGCCGCCGACAGTACCGACATCCTCACCGATCCGCCTTTGCCGCATATTTTCGCCCAAAACAACTTGAAAATTACCGCCTCCCAAGCTGCCTGCCCTTCGATCAAAAAACTGATGCGTGCATCTTTTTCGGACAATACGCTGAAATTGCGCGGCAATATTCCCGAGAGCTGTTTGGGCAAGCCTGTCGGTGTCCGGATGTTCGCGCTTGACGAACTGATCCGGCAAAGTTTTACCAACCACTGGCTGCTCGGCGGCGGACGGATTTCAGACGGTATCGGCATAGCCGACACGCCGGAAGGCGCGCAGACGCTTGCCGTTGCACACGCCAAACCGATGAAGGAAATTTTGACGGACATGAACAAGCGTTCGGACAATCTAATTGCGCGTTCCGTCTTCCTCAAACTCGGCGGCGACGGCAAACTGCCCGCCGTTTCCGAACAGGCAGCGTCTGCCGTCCGGCGCGAACTTGCCGTGTCGGGCATCGATGTTGCGGATTTGGTTTTGGAAAACGGTTCGGGTCTGTCTAGAAAAGAAAGGGTAACGGCGAGAATGATGGCGCAAATGTTGGAAACGGCTTATTTCAGCCCGTTTGCACAAGATTTCATCGACACGCTGCCCATCGCCGGCACAGACGGAACTTTACGCAACCGCTTCAAACAAAGCGGTGGGCTTCTGCGCCTGAAAACCGGCACGCTCAACAATGTCCGCGCATTGGCAGGCTACTGGCTGGGCGACAAACCGATGGTGGTGGTCGTCATCATCAACAGCGGTCGCGCCGTTTCCCTGCTGCCCGACTTGGACAACTTCGTTGCCAACAACATCATCTCCGGCGGCGATGGCTGGCTGGATGCGAAACTGATGTGCAAAGAACGCCGAGCCTGAAACAGGAAAATATAGTGGATTAAATTTAAGGGGCTGTCCTAGATAACTAGGATAAACTCGATT
>NZ_KV815502.1:0-204 GCF_001814225.1 Neisseria sp. HMSC070F02
ATCGCCTGCCTCGAAGAAATCGCTTGGCGCAACGTCTGGCTGACGAAAAAAGATGTGGAAACACGGGCAAAGCCTTTGGAAAAAACCGCCTACGGGCAATACCTGCTGCGCCTAATCGGCAAATAAATGCCGTCTGAACCACTTTCTTCAGACGGCATACAGAGAAAATCATGAACATCATCGACACCGCCCTCCCCGACGTAA